>NZ_JZIM01000006.1:0-164764 GCF_000963215.1 Xanthomonas sp. MUS 060 | reverse complement strand
GCCCATTCTTCATCGGATACGTCGGTCGGATAGGAGCGTGCTGGCTTCATCCGCTTACGATAGCCGCGAAAGCCTCAAGTTCATAACACGCTCTAGGATCAGATGCGCGTTGGCGGCGTGATCGACGCTGTATCGTCCGCGAGTACGGTTTCTGTTTCCTGCACGTCCGCTTCGAACAACTGCATCAGGTCCGCACGCGCGGCGCGCGCGGTTTGTACCACGGCCGCGTCGTCGTCGTAGACCAGGTGTTGTGCGCGCAGCAATTGTTCGTCGTGCTCGCGGAAGCGGGCGATGTGGTCGCGTGCAGTGGCCTGGTCCATGCCGAGGCCAAGCAACACGTGTTCGCTCAGTTCCAGGCTGGAGGCGAATACCTCGCGGAACGGCTCGGCCCCCAGGTCCATCAGCCGCCAAGCGTGCTGGCGGTTGCGCGCGCGTGCCAGCACCCTGGCGCTCGGATACAGGCGGCGGATCAGCCGGGTGGTCTTGATGTTGGTCTCTGGGTCGTCCATCGCCACCACGAACAAGCGGATGCTGTCGCTGCCGGCCGCACGCAGCAAATCCGGGCGGCTGGGATCGCCGTAGTAGAGTGTGTTTCCGAACCGGCGCAAGTCTTCCACGGTGTCCGGGTTGTGTTCCAGCGCCACGAACGGGATGCGTTGCGCGGTCAGCAGCCGTGCCACGACTTGGCCGAACCGGCCCATGCCGGCAATCAGCACTTGCGCACGTTGTGCCTCCACGGTGTCATAGCGGGTGGCTGGTATCGGTGGTGCACGTTTGGCCTTGGCCTCCGTGTCGCCATCGAGCAGGCGTTGTATGCCGATCAGCAACAGTGGCGTCAGCGCCATCGAGACGCTGACGATCGCGACCAGGCGATCGTGGCTGGCGTCGTCGAGCAAGCCCACGCGTTGTGCTTCGATCAACACGACGAAGGCGAACTCTCCACCCAGCCACAGCAGGCTGCCCAGTAGCAGCGCATTGCGCCACGGCAAGCGCAGCATGCGGCCGATGCCAGTCAGCAGGCCGAACTTCACCAACAGCAGGGTCGCCACGCCGGCGATGATCAGCCACGGTTCGGCGACGATGCGATGCAGGTTGATACCCATACCCACTGCGATGAAGAACACGCCCAATAACAGGCCCTTGAAGGGCTCGATCTGCGCTTCCAGCTCGTGCCGGAATTCCGAATCGGCGAGCAACACACCAGCTAAAAATGCGCCCAGGCTTGGGCTCAGTCCAGCCTTCTGCAGGAACCAGGCATTGCCCAGTACCACCAGCAGCGCGCTGGCGGTGAAGACCTCGGGCATGCGCGTGCGCGCCACCACGCGGAACAGATGGCGCAGCACGAAGCGGCCGCACAGCACCACCAGCGCCAGTGCGCCGAGCGCCTGGGCTACTTCTGTCCAGGTCAGCGTGTCGTTCTTGGCGCCGCCGAGCAATGGCACCGCAGCCAGCAGTGGGATCGCGATCAGGTCCTGGAACAGCAGGATGGCGAAGCCGAGCCGACCGTAGTCGCTATTGAGTGCCTTGCGCTCGGCCAGCAACTGCAGGCCTACCGCAGTGGAGGACAGCGCCAGCGCCATGCCCACCACGAGCGCGCTTTTCCAGTTCATGCCCAGGCACAGCAGCAGCACGCCCAACGGCAAGGCGCTCAGCGCGACTTGCGCGGTGCCTGCGCCGAATACCGCATGCCGCATCACCTTCAACCGTGCCGGCGACAGTTCCAGGCCGATCAGGAACAGCAGCATGACCACGCCGATTTCGGCGGCGTTGAAAATGCGCTGGGTATCCTGCGCGAAGCCGAACCCGTCCGGGCCCAGCACCACGCCTGCAACCAGATAGGCCAGCACCGCCCCCAGGCCAAGCCGCTTGAACACCGGCACCGCGATCACGGCGGCCAGCAGCAATACCAGCGCTAGTTCCAGCCCGCTGCTATGCACGCGTTGTCTCCATCGTCCTATTATGCGACTCATGCGACTGTTGATGCGAGCAGTGGCGGGTCTGGCTAAGCGTCGCTAACAAACGAATGCGCCGCCGCCGCATCGGCGCGGGCAGTACTCGGAATCTTGATGTACCCCTGTACACGGCGGTTCCTGCGCGCTGTCCACGCCCACCCGGCAGCGACTGTGACGTTTCGTTAGCCACGCTAAGACATCCGCATCTGCGCGCAGACAGGTGTCTCAATCGTGTCCAGGCCATCTTGCCGGTGCTGCCCACGTCGGCGTCAGGCGTGTACCGTGATGGCATCCGCTCGCAGGTCTGCTGTCACCATGAGTACCTATCATCTGCAGTCCGTGTTCCGTCCTGCCGCAGTCGCCGTCGTCGGTGGCAGTCCGCGCGAGCGCTCGGCCGGGCGTGCCGTGGTGCGCGCGCTGCACGCGGCGGGCTTTCCCGGCCAGATCGGCTGGGTCAGTCCGCGTTATCGGCAGATCGATGGCGTACCCACGGTGCGCCACCTTGCCGATCTGCCATGGGTGCCGGATCTGGTGGTCATCACGGCACCAGCGCGGATGGTGCCGCGCATCGTCGCGATCGCGGCACGCCGTGGCGTGGCTGCGGCGATCATCCTGACCGCTGGGCTCGGCAGCGGGCCGGGCTCGCCAGCGGCGCGGGTGGAGCACGTAGCGCGTGCCAAGGGGGTGCGTGTCCTCGGTCCGCACTGCCTGGGGGTGATCGCGCCGCACGCGCGGCTCAACGCCAGCATCGCCGCACACTGTCCGCAGCCGGGCGACCTGGCGCTGGTGTCCGAATCCAGCGCCATCGCCGCGGCGCTGGTGGAATGGGGCGTGGCGCGCGCGGTCGGCTTCTCCGCAGTGGTGTCGCTGGGCGATGCGCTGGATGTGGATTTCGCCGATTTGCTCGACTATTTCGCCACCGACGAACGCACCCGTGCAATCTTGCTGTACGTCGAGCATATCCGTGACGCACGTAAATTCATGTCCGCCGCCCGCGCCGCGGCGCGCGCTAAACCGGTGGTGGTGGTGAAGTCCGGTCGGCTGTTGCGCATCGGCTCTTCTGCCGATACCCATGTGCAGGCGTTGGCCAGTCCCGATGAGGTTTACGCTGCCGCCTTCGCCCGTGCCGGGTTGCTGCGAGTGCGCGCGCTGGACGAGCTGTTCGCCGCCGCGCAGACCCTGGGGCGGTTGAGCACTTTTCCTGGCCGGCGCCTGGCCATTCTCAGCAATGGCAGTGGTGTCGGTCGTCTGGCGATGGACACGCTGGTCGAGCTTGGCGGCACCCTGGCGGCATTGTCGCCGCAGACCCAGCAGCGGCTGCAACAGGCGTTGCCGCAGGAGCAGCCGCACGCCAATCCGGTGGACATCCTGGTGGATGCCGATGGCGAACGTTATGCCGCCGCGATTGCCGCGTTGTTGGACGATACACAGAACGACGCGGTGTTGGTGGTCAACGTGCCGACGGCGTTCACCTCTTCTGCGGAAGTGGCGCAGGCGCTGAACCGCGCGCTCGATCAGCGTCCGCGTCAGCATCGCGACAAGCCGGTGTTCGCGGTCTGGTTAGGCAACGACGCAAGCGCCAGCGCCGCGCGCATTCCCACCTATGCCACCGAGGCCGACGCGGTGCGTGGGTTCATGCACCTGGTGCGCTATCGCGAGGCGCAGGCGGCATTGATGGAAACCCCGCCCAGTCTGCCCGACGATGTCGTCTTCGATGTTGCCGCAGCGCGCGCGATTGTCGATGCCGCGTTGGCTGCTGGACAGGCATGGTTGGACCCGCTCGCGACCACGCAGCTACTGGCCGCTTACGGGATTCCCACCGCGCCTGTGGCGCATGCCGCGAGCGCCGACGCGGCGGCGGAGTTGGCTGCGCCGATGCTCGCACAGGGCGTCGCGGTCGCAGTGAAGATTCATTCGGCCGATATTCCGCACAAGTCCGATGTGGATGGCGTGCGCCTGAATCTGGTCAGTGTGGAGGCGGTGCGCGATGCCGCCGAAGGCATCCTGGCCCGCGCACGCGCCGCACGTCCGGATGCGCGCATCGATGGGGTGTTGGTACAACCATCGTTGTTGCGACCGAAGGCGCGCGAATTGATTGTCGGGATCGCCGACGATCCGGTCTTCGGTCCGGTGATTGTCTTCGGTCGTGGCGGCACTGCGGTGGAAGTGATCGACGACAAAGCGCTGGCATTGCCACCGTTGGACTTGCGCCTGGCGCACGAACTGATCGGCCGCACCCGCGTCAGCCGCATCCTCAAGGCTTACCGCGACGTACCCGCCGCCGACGAGCGCGCCGTGGCGATGGTGTTGGTCAAGCTCGCGCAACTGGCCGTGGACCTGCCGGAGATCCGCGAAGTGGACATCAATCCGTTGCTGGCCGACCGTGACGGCGTGATCGCCGTCGATGCGCGCGTGGTGGTGGCACCATCGCGGCGCTTGCACAAGGGGCGTGGCCATCCGCGTTTTGCGATTCTCCCCTATCCCAAGGAATGGGAGCGAAGCATTGTCCTCAACGATGGCGCCGAAGCTTTCGTGCGCCCGGTCCGGGCGGAAGACGATGCGCTGTTCCGGCGCTTCTTCACGCGTGTGAGCGAGGAGGATCTACGTTTGCGCTTCTTCCAGGCGTTCAAGCATTTCAGCCATGAATTCATCGCGCGCCTGACCCAGCTCGACTACGCGCGCTCGATCGCGTTGGTGGCAATCGAACCCAGTACGGGCGAAATGCTCGGTGCGGTGCGTTTGCATGCCGATGCCGATTACGGCCATGGCGAATACGCGATTCTGATTCGCTCCGATCTCAAGGGGCAGGGCATTGGCTGGCAATTGATGCGGATCATGATCGAATACGCCGGTTGGCTCGGCCTACAGGTCATCGAGGGCCAGGTCCTGCGCGAGAACCGCACGATGCTGGCGATGTGCCGGCAACTGCACTTCAGTGTCACCGCCGATCCTGACGATCCGATGCTGATGAATGTGATGTTGCCGGTGGGCAAGCATTGAGGCGTGTCGTTGCAGGATCGCGTCGATGCACGCCTAACTTGGCGGCACAGTGCAGATTGGCGTGTCTGGTTCAATCTGCACGGGCCTGGCACAGGCGTTCGATGACGCGTGGCTTGCGCGCACCGCAACGGCAGCGTGTCAGGGCGATGCCGTTCGCCGCTGCTCAGTCCTCATGGCTGTCTTCTTCGCGAGTGAACGCTGCCAGCCGCAGTTTCACCCGGTGCTCGACCCCGGCCGGGCATTGCCCAGGCGCGGGGCCGCGAAAATAGCTGCGTTGCCAGCCTTCGCGGCTGGCCGCTGAATCCGGCTGCGCCAAGTCCTGCAGAAACTGGCCACGGCTGCGCATCCACGTTTGATGTTCACGCTCCAGTTGCGGGGTCTGCGACAACGGTTGCCAGCGCGGCTGCGTCTGCGTCAGTAGCTGGCGCTGCACCGGGAAAAAGTGGCAGAACGGTTCGCCAGCGTCGAAGCGCACGCGTCCGGGCCGGGTGAACTGCCAGTTCATGGTGAAGGTGTAGGGACTCCAGTCGGTTTCGATCAAGCCGGTGAGGCCGGCGATACCGTCCTTGGGCCGGTTGACTGGCGCGGTCACGTACAGGTCCACACCCGACTCGGTGCGGAACAGGCAGGGCACGTGGAAGGTGAGCACGCCATAGCCGAAGTGGCTGACCGCTGGCGCTGGCGTGTCCAGTGACGGATGTACGCGCAGGTCCTCTAGCGCATTGCCGCCGTTCCACTCGGCCTCGAACGCGGTCTGGCACAGCAATTCCCAACCGTGCGCGTTGGCGATGTCCAGCGGCAGACAGCGGTAGGCGTAGCGTTCGGCGGTGCGGTCCATCCATGGCCGCTCGCGCGGCGCTGGACGCACGTCGAGCGTGTGGCCGTCGAGAACGTGAGCGGTGAGTTTCATGGCAGTGGCATGGCGAGGGGCGAATGCCGAGTGTGACGCGTCGCCGGCGCGCTGGCGACTGTGGCGGCGTGGCGCGATGGATCAGGCTGCTTCGAATTCCAGCAGCGCGACGCCATCGGCGACCAGCTCGCCTTCGCGCACGCGGTAGCCGTGGACGATGCCGTCGGTGGGTGCCTGCAGGGTGTGCTCCATTTTCATCGCTTCCAGCACCAGCAACGGCGTGCCGCGGGTCACTTGCGTGCCGGGTGCGACCAGCAGCGCCACCACGCGGCCTGGCATCGGCGCAGTCAGTCCGCCGCTATCGATGGCCGGCTGGTCCGCTTCTGCGATGGGATCGTGACGTTCGAACAGATAGCCCCGGCCGTCCACGAACAGATGCAATTGGTTGCCGACGAACACGGTGTCGGCCTGCACGCGCTGTGTGCCCAGGTGTGCGGTCAGGCGATCATCTTGCCATTGTCCGGTGACGTCCAGTTCTGCATTGGCATCGGTGTCGTGCATGCGCCAGCCGTTGGCATTGGCACTCAGACGCAGGCAACGACGCAGTTCGCCATGCTGCAAGGTCAATCGGCGTGGCGCGGGCGCGCCCAAGCGCCAGCCATCGCGCAGATCCCAGGGCGAGTGCGGATCGTCGGGGTGCGCGGCCTGCATGCGCTCGTGCAGTCGCCAGGCCAGTGCGGCCAGGTGCCAGATCGCGTCTGCGGTCGGCACCGTGCTGTCGAACAGCGCGGCGTGCTCGCGCTCGATCAGCGCCGTATCCAGGTCCGCCTGGGCGAATGCGCCGGTCGCGACCAGACGTTGCAGGAACGCCACATTGGTCGCGACGCCGACGACCTGGCATGCGCTCAGTGCCGTCTGCATGCGCCGCAGCGCGCCTGCGCGGGTCGTCTCCCAGACGATCACCTTGGCGATCATCGGGTCGTAATGCGGACCGATCACATCGCCTTGCTCGACTCCCGCATCGACGCGCGTGTGTGCATCGGCGGCGGGCAGGCGCAGGTGTCGCAATGTGCCGATGCAGGGCAGGAAGCCGCGTGTCGGGTCTTCCGCGTACAGCCGTGCTTCCAGTGCATGGCCGTGGATTGTCAGTTCGTGCTGGCGCTGCGGCAGCGGTTGGCCGGCCGCCACGCGCAACTGCCATTCGACCAGATCGGTGCCGGTGATGTACTCGGTGACCGGGTGTTCCACCTGCAGCCGGGTGTTCATTTCCATGAAGTAGAACGTGCCGTCGGGTGCGACGATGAATTCCACCGTGCCGGCGCCGACGTAGCCGACCGCACGCGCGGCTTCCACCGCAGCGTGGCCCATCGCGGCACGACGTTCTTCGTCCATGCCCGGTGCCGGCGCTTCTTCGAGCACTTTTTGGTGACGGCGTTGTACCGAGCAATCGCGCTCGAACAGGTACACGCATTCGCCATACTGGTCGCCGAACACCTGGATTTCGATGTGGCGTGGGCGTAGCACGTATTTCTCCACGAGTACGTGCGCATTGCCGAATGCGGTTTGCGCTTCGCGTTGGCAGGCGAGCAGTGCCGTGGCGAAGTCCTCGTTGCGGTCGACCCGGCGCATGCCTTTGCCGCCGCCACCGGCGCTGGCCTTGATGAGGACCGGATAGCCGATGGCATCGGCTTGCGAACGCAGGAATTCCATCTCCTGGCGTTCACCGTGGTAGCCAGGCGTCAGCGGCACGGCGGCGGCCTGCATCAGTGCCTTGGCCGCGCTCTTATCGCCCATTGCGCGGATTGCGGCCGGTGGTGGGCCGATGAAGACGATGCCGCGTTTGGCGCAATCCTCGGCGAAGGTCGGGTTTTCGGAGACGAAACCGTAGCCGGGGTGGATTGCTTGTGCTCGGCAGTGCTGTGCGGCATCGAGGATGCGCTCGCTGCGCAGGTAGCTTTCGCTTGGTGGAGCGGCGCCGATGTACACGGCGGCGTCGGCCATGCGGACATGGCGAGCGTTGCGATCAGCATCGGAATATACGGCCACGGTAGCGATGCCGAGTCGGCGGCATGTGGTGATCACCCGGCAGGCGATTTCGCCGCGATTGGCGATCAGTATCTTGTCGAACACCGTCAGATTGGGCGTTGCCATGGTTGAGTGCCTGGGGCAAGAAAGAGGCGATGGGCGAGGGAGTCGACAGACTGCGCGTGGCGATGGTGTGTTCGCTGTGGATTTTTATGTGTTTACGACCTTTGCATATCCTCAAACATCTACGTGCATATAAGGATTTCCAGCGAGCAGAGTTCACGAGCAAAATTGTTGCTGTTGCTGTTGCTGTTGCTGTTGCTGTTGCTGTTGCTGTTGCTGTTGCTGTTGCTTGTGCTTTTGACTTGGCGGGTTCCCTTCCGAAGCGGCGGCCATGACGGGGGGAAACCCCGCAGGGGCGGCGCACAGGGATGTGCGCCGTTCGCGGCAGGGGCATGATGCCCCTTCCGCGAATCCCCGGCATGGACGCGGACCCGGAGCGCGTAGCGCGGAGGGCGCGAGGCAGGGCGTGCTTTCTTTTGGTGACTTTTCTTTGCACGAGCAAAGAAAAGCCACTCGCCGAGAGGCGAAAGCTTTTGCTTTTGCTTTGTCTGTGTCCTGAAGTTTCAAAGCAAGAGCAGAAGCTTCCGCTCACGCGGGTCACTTTTCTTTGCTTGTGCAAAGAAAAGTAACCAAAAGAAAACACACCCCGCAACGCGCCTTCCGCGCTATGCGCTCCAGGTTCGCAGCCACGATGAGCATTTTTCGACGGCACATCCATGTGCCGACGAAAAACGACGCGCATCGTGCGCGTCGCCCTTCGAGTATTCGCCCATCGTGGCTGCCGCGTCGAGGGGGCCCGGTCAATCAAAAGCAAAACAGCAACAGCACAAGCAACAGCAAGGCTGGTTCTTGCGGACATGGCCGAATGTGTCACCCTCGACCACGTTGAAAGGCAAGTCAAACGCTTATACCGGCTCACATCCGGAACACTCCGAACCGACTCGGCTCCACCGGCGCATTCAATGCCGCCGACAGCCCAAGCCCCAACACACGCCGCGTCTGCGCCGGGTCGATGATGCCGTCGTCCCACAGCCGCGCGCTGGCGTAGTAGGGATGGCATTGACGCTCGAATTGCTCGCGGATCGGTGTCTTGAACGTGTGCTCCTGCTCGGCCGACCACTGCCCGCCCTTGGCGTGGATGCCATCGCGACGCACGGTCGCCAATACGCTGGCCGCCTGTTCGCCTCCCATCACCCCGATCCGCGCGTTCGGCCACATCCACAGGAAATTGGGCGAGTACGCCCGCCCACACATGCCGTAATTGCCGGCGCCGAACGAGCCGCCAATCACCACGGTGAACTTGGGCACCTTCGCACAGGCCACCGCCATCACCAGCTTCGCGCCATCCTTGGCGATGCCGCCATGCTCGTATTTGCGCCCAACCATGAAGCCGGTGATGTTTTGCAGAAATACCAGCGGAATGCCGCGCTGCGCGCATAACTCGATGAAATGCGCGCCCTTGAGTGCGGATTCTGAAAACAAGATGCCATTGTTGGCGACGATCCCCACCGGGTACCCATGCAGATGGGCAAAGCCGGTCACCAAAGTAGTGCCGTAGCGTGCCTTGAACTCGTCCAGGCGCGAGCCGTCCACCACTCGCGCGATCACCTCGCGCGCATCGAAGGGTTTGCGTGGATCGGCCGGAATCACCCCGTACAGTTCTTCGGCTGGATACAACGGTGGCTCCGGTGTGCGCAGCGCCAGTGCCGGCGTTGGTTTGCGCCAGTTGAGTTGTGCCACGATCGCGCGCACGCGCGCCAGCGCCTGCACATCGTTGTCGACAAAATGGTCGGCTACGCCGGAAATACGCGTGTGCACGTCGGCACCGCCCAGTTCTTCGGCGCTGACATCCTCGCCGGTGGCGGCTTTCACCAACGGTGGCCCACCAAGGAAGATGGTACCTTGTTCGCGCACGATCACCGTCTCCTCGCTCATCGCCGGCACGTAGGCGCCACCGGCAGTGCACGAGCCCATCACGCAGGCGATCTGCGCGATGCCTTGCGCCGACAGGTTGGCCTGGTTATAGAAAATGCGACCAAAGTGGTCACGGTCGGGAAACACCTCGTCCTGCAACGGCAGGAACGCGCCGCCGGAATCGACCAGATACAGGCACGGCAGCCGGTTCTGCTGCGCGATCTCCTGTGCGCGCAGATGCTTTTTGACCGTCATCGGGTAGTAGGTGCCGCCCTTGACCGTGGCGTCGTTGGCCACGATCACGCATTCCACGCCGCAGACCCGGCCAATCCCCGCGACCACGCCGGCGCATGGCACCTCATCGTCGTACAGGCCCAGCGCGGCCAACGGGGCGATTTCGAGGAAGGCGCTGCCTGGATCGAGCAGGGTGTCGATGCGCTCGCGCGCCAGCAGTTTTCCGCGTGCCTGATGCTTGGCGCGCGCGGCTTCGCTGCCGCCCAGGGCGATCCGTGCCTGGGTGCGTTGCAGATCGTCCACCAGCGCACTTAGCGCGGCGGCATTGGCCGCGAAGGTATCGCTACCGGCTTGCAACTGGGTCTGGATCGCAGGCATCGCGGGGGCCGTCGAGGAGAGTGGAGGGGAAACGTGTCTTGCGGAAACAGTGGGTGTTATTTGGTCTGCTCGAACAACTCGCGGCCGATCAACATGCGGCGGATCTCCGAGGTGCCAGCGCCGATTTCGTACAGTTTGGCGTCGCGCCACAGGCGTCCTGCGGGATAGTCGTTGATGTAGCCGTTGCCGCCCAGGACCTGGATTGCCTGGCCGGTGAGCCAGGTCGCTTTCTCGGCCGCATACAGAATGGCGCCAGCAGCATCCTGGCGCGTGGTACGGCCAGCGTCACAGGCGCGGGCCACGGCGTACACATAGGCACGGCAAGCATTGAGGCCCACGTACATGTCGGCCAATTTGCCCTGTATCAGTTGGAAGTTGCCGATCGCCTCGCCGAACTGGTGGCGCTCGTGCACGTAGGGCAGTATCACGTCCAGCGCCGCCGCCATCAGCCCCAGTGGACCACCGGAGAGCACCACGCGTTCGTAATCCAGGCCCGACATCAGCACGCGCACGCCACCGCCGACCTCGCCGAGGACGTTCTCCGCAGGCACTTCGCAGTCCTGGAACACCAGCTCGCAGGTGTTGGAGCCGCGCATGCCGAGCTTGTCCAACTTCTGCGCGGTGGAGAAGCCGAGCATGGTCTTCTCGACCACGAACGCGGTGATGCCGCGCGCGCCGCCAGATGGATCGGTCTTGGCATAGACCACCAGCACGTCTGCGTCAGGACCGTTGGTGATCCACATCTTGTTGCCGTTGAGGACGTAGCGGTCGCCGCGCGCTTCGGCGCGTAGTTTCATCGACACCACATCCGAGCCGGCGCCGGGTTCGCTCATCGCCAGCGCGCCGACATGTTCGCCGCTGCAGAGTTTGGGCAGGTAGCGCGTCTTCTGCGCGGCGTTGCCGTTCTTGCGCAACTGGTTCACGCACAGATTCGAATGCGCGCCGTAGGACAGGCCGATGGCACCGCAGCCACGCGAGATCTCCTCCATCGCCACCACATGGGCCAGATAGCCCATCGCACTGCCGCCGTATTGCTCCTCGACGGTGAGACCGAGCAGGCCTTGTTCGCCGAGTTTGCGCCACAGCGACACGGGGAAGGCGTTGTCGCGGTCGGCCTGTGCGGCCAGTGGTGCGATCTCGCGTGCGGCGAAGGCGGCGACGCTGTCGCGTAGCAGATCGATCTCCTCCCCCAGCTCGAAGTTCAGTGACGGCATCAACATGCGGCAGGCTCCGGAGGTGGCAGGTGGCCGGCGATGCCGCGCATCCGGGCGGCATCGGCGAAGTGAACGCAGCTCCAGCGTAGTCGGGGACGGCAAAGAAGTGAATACGAATTCACTAATTGGACATAAAATCACGTCATGGCCTACAAACGCTCTGCGCTGATGCAAGAACGCCTTGCCGGCAACCGTCAGCGCATCCTGTTGGCGGCGCGGCGGTTGATTGCCATAGGTGGGTTCCGTGGCGCGCCGGTGATCGCGGTGGCCGCCGAGGCGGGTGTCTCCACTGGCCTGATCTACCGTCACTTTCCGTCCAAGGCCGAGCTGTTCGTGGAGGTGTTGACGGCGGCGGTGGAGCACGAATTGACCATCCTGCGTGCGATCGCCGCCGAGCCGGCACCGGCGGCGCAGCGTTTGCGGCGGGCCATTGCCGCGTTCGTGCGGCGTGCCTTGGCCGGCCCCGGGCTGGCCTATGCCTTCATCGCCGAGCCGGTGGAGCCAGAGATCGATGCCGAACGCATCCGCTGCCGGCGCCTGCTCGGCGAGGTGTTCAAGCATCTGCTGACCGAGGGTGTGGCTGCTGGGGAGTTTCCGCCGCAAGATTTGGAGGCGGCAGCGGCTTGCTTGGTCGGTGCCTACACCGAGGCGCTGGTCGGCCCGACTGCGCCCAGCCGCGATGGCCTGCGCGACAACGAGCGGCTGGTGGAGGCGGTATGCAGTTTCTGTCTGCGCGCGGTCGGTAGCGCCTGACCTGTAGCTGCCCGCAACGGTGGGCTGTTGCGATGCAGCACGTTTCGTCTGCGCTTGAGGGCATTGCCCGCGTGCCGTGCGAGGCAAACGCTGGCTATACTCGGCGCGTAGCGGCGGTCCGATCACCACGTGCCAAAGGGGTGTGATGTGCGGAATTACGACCTCGAATTTCTCAAGCGCTTTTCACTGGTGATCGGCCTGCTGATGCTGATCACGGTGGGGCTGATGGTGTTGGCGTTCTACTTGCAGCGGGCGATTCCGCCGGAAGTCTCGCCGGTCGCGCTCAAGCGCACCCAGGAGCGCATCGCGCCGGTCGGCGCGGTCTATGCGGGCAGTACCGGCGCTGCGGCGCAGGCCGCTGCGCAGGCGGCGGCCCTGGCCAAAGCCTCGGCGCAGGCGGCCTACGGTGGCACCACCGACGGCAAGACGATCTTCAACAACCTATGCACCGCCTGCCACACCAATGGCGTGGGCAAGGCGCCGACACTGGATCACGCGCACTGGGATGCACGTATCGCCCAGGGCAAGCCGACGCTCTACAAGCACGCGATCGAGGGCTACAACGGTCCCGATGGCGGGATCATGCCGCCCAAGGGCGGCAACCCTGGGCTAACCGAGGCGCAGATCCACGCCACCGTGGATTGGATGCTGTCCAATCTGAAGTAAATCTGGCGTCGTGTCGCGCGCCGCTGTCGGGTGTCGCATGCGTCAGCATGCAGATGCCGATCCCGCGTTACAGCAAAAGATGCTCAAACGACTGAAACCCTCGCATCTCCCCGATGGCATCGATTACAAGGCGTATTCGCTTCTGGTGGATCGTGTGCGGATCAACCTGAAAAAGCCTCAGCTCTACGGTAGCCAGTTTCATCGGGTCGACAACACGTGGGTGCCTTACCCTATCGATCATCCTGCCGATGTCGATCAACGGCGCCAAGCTCTAGGGTTGATGCCCTTGCGACTGTACGCGTGCGTGGTGGTCGCTGCGAATACGTACAACGGCAATTGAGGCAATTGAGTTGCGTTGGCGTGCGCGTTGCAGTCGTTCGGCTCAGGAACTGCAACGTTGCCGGTGCCGCCGCCAGTTCCACAGGTGCGCGCCGGCCAAGGCCAGACTGCCCGCGACGGTGATGGGGGTTTCGTTGTCTTTGCCGGCAAGATCGAGCGCACCGATCAGTAAGCCAGCCAGCCCCAGCACGGCCAGGGACCACAGCGGCCAGGGCAGCGGCTCATGCCGGTGTGCGCGCCACAGCGCCAGCCCGGCCAGCGGCGCGGCGATGCTGACAAACAATACATGCACCCACTCCGCTTGCGCCCAGGTGCCGAACAGCGGCAGGGCCGCCGCCAGCAACGGTAACGCCAGACAATGCAGCAGGCATAAGCCGGACAGCAGCATTGCGGATGCATCGAGGAAGGGTTGCGACAAGGATTTCACGGTCAACGGTTCGGGCACGTATTGCGTTATAGGCTAACATTCTCAGGCGCACCTGAGCGCGTCTCACGCCGATGTCCGCCATGACCATGTCTGCCGTCTCCGACCGCCGTCTTCCCGTCACCGTGCTGTCCGGCTTCCTTGGCGCCGGCAAGACCACGCTGCTCAATAACGTGCTGCGCAACCGCGAGGGGCGTCGGGTGGCGGTGATCGTCAACGATATGAGCGAGATCAACATCGATGCGGCGCTGGTGCGCGAGGGCGGCGCCGCGCTTAGCCGCACCGAGGAAACGCTGGTCGAGTTCAGTAACGGCTGCATCTGCTGCACTCTGCGCGATGATTTGCGTCAGGAGGTGCAGCGTCTGGCCGGTAGCGGTCGTTATGACTATCTGCTGATCGAATCCACCGGCATTTCCGAGCCGATGCCGGTGGCGGCGACCTTCGCCATGCGCGATGCCGATGGGCACGGTCTGGCCGATGTCGCGCGGCTGGACACCATGCTCACTGTTGTCGATGGGGTGAGTTTCCTGCGCGATTTCGCTTCGGCCGAGCGTCTGGCCGATCGCGGTCTGCGGGCCGGTGACGATGACGATCGTGGTCTGGTCAACTTGTTGGTGGAACAGATCGAGTTCGCCGATGTGATTGTCATCAGCAAGAGCGATCTGGCCGATACGGTCACGCTCGAACGCACCCGTGCGGTGTTGCGCGCGCTCAACCGCCAGGCGCGCATCGTCGAAGCCATTCGTGGCGATGTACCGCTGGATTTAGTGCTGGAAACCGGTCGTTTCGATTTCGTGCGCGCGCAACTGGCACCGGGCTGGATGCAGGCACTGCGCGGCGAACATGCGCCGGAAACCGAGCAGTTCGATATCGGCAGCTTCGTGTATCGCGCACGGCGTCCGTTCCATCCGCTGCGCTTTGCGCAATTGACCCAGCGCGGCTTGCACGATGTGATCCGCAGCAAGGGCTTTTTCTGGCTGGCTAGCCGCATGGACTGGGTCGGCGAACTGTCGATTGTCGGTCCGGCGATCCAGACCCAGGCCGCTGGCTTCTGGTACGCCGCGCGCGAGCGTGTGGACCAGGGATTGTTGGAAACCCCGTTGGTGCTGCCGCCGTCGCCGCTGGTGTACACCGAATTGGGCTGGCAACGGCAACACACCGCATGTTGGAACGCCCCGCCGCCGCAGGCCGAGGACGTTGGCGATGCGCGCGAGTATGCCGCGCTGCGCGCCATGTGGCATCCGTTGTGGGGCGACCGCCGTCAGGAGTTGGCCGTGATCGGGGTCGGCCTGGACGAGGCGCGGGTGCGTGCCGAACTCGATGCCTGCTTGCTCGACGATGCGGAGTTGGGTCAGGGTCCGGTGGCATGGCAGGGGCTGGACGATCCGTTTCCGGCGTGGCGTCGCTGAGGTCGGAGTCGGGCTTCGACACGGCACATTGTCCGTTGAGATAGCGCGCCTCACGCGCAACATCCGGTTCGGAAAAGAACGCTGCGTGCGTCATGTGCGCATGTGGTTCGCATCCCACCCCGGTATGATGTGAGGATGACATCTCCTGCTTTCCCAGCGGTTTCTGCTGTATTGACCCTGCATGGCCCGGCCGGCCCGATTGAGGCGGCCGTGGATCTGCCCGATGCCGACGTCGTCGCATTGCCAGTCACCGCGATCATTTGCCACCCGCTGTCCACCGAGGGCGGCAGCATGCACAACAAGGTGGTGACGATGGTCGGGCGCGCGCTGCGCGAACTCGGCGTGCGGGTGGTGCGTTTCAATTTCCGCAGCGTGGGTGCTTCCGCCGGCGGTTTCGACCACGGTGTGGGCGAGCAGCAGGATCTGGCCGCCGTGGCCGCCTGGGTGCGCGCGCAGCGTCCGCACGATGCGCTGTGGCTGGCCGGTTTCAGCTTTGGTGCCTATGTGTCGCTGTGCGCCAGCGCTGCGCTGCAGCCGCAGGTGCTGATCTCGATCGCACCGCCGGTCGGGCGCTGGGATTTCGATGGTGTGGCGCCGCCGCCGCAGTGGCTGGTGATCCAGGGCGATGCCGACGAAATCGTCGATCCACAGGCGGTATATGCTTGGTTGGAGACGTTGGCGTCGCCACCACAACTGGTGCGCATGCCCGATACCAGCCATTTCTTTCATCGTAAGCTAATCGATCTGCGCGGTGCCTTGCAGCACGCGGTCAAGGGCTGGTTGCCGGCGGCACAGGCGTGAGTGCGGCGACAATCCCTTCGCGGCGCTACGCCGATGGCGTGGCGCGTGGGGACTGGCTCGACGATCCGGCACAGCATGCTGCGCTGGCCGAACTGGATCGTCTCCACACGGCGATCGTGGAGAGCGAGCAAGACGGCTGGCTGGACCGCATGGCGGCGTTCTGGAAGAAGCCCGAGCCGGTGCGCGGCTTGTACTTCTGGGGTGGAGTAGGGCGCGGCAAGACCTTCCTGGTCGATCTGTTCTACGACGGCTTGCCGATCGAGCGTAAGTACCGCACGCATTTCCATCGCTTCATGCGCGGTGTGCACGAGCGCCTGCGCGAGCATGCCGGGCATAGCGATCCCCTGGCCAGAATCGCGCAGGAGTGGCGCACCCGTCTGCGGGTGCTGGTGCTGGACGAATTCTTTGTGACCGACATCGGCGATGCGATGTTGCTGGGACGATTGCTGGAGCGCTTGTTCGCCGAGGGTGTCACCCTGGTGACCACTTCCAACACCGCGCCGCAGAATCTCTACCTCAACGGTTTGCAGCGGGCGAGCTTCCTGCCGGTCATCGCGCTGCTGCAAAAGTACTGCGTGGAGTTATACGCCGAAGGCACCGAGGACTACCGCATGCGCGCGTTGACGCGCTCGCCGGTATACCGCACGTCGCTGGCCGAGGAGACCGACGCATGGCTGGAACAGCGTTGGAGCGAGCTGACCGGCAATGCCGAGGCGCGATGTGGCAACATCGAGATCGAAGCGCGCAAGATTCCGGTGCGCGCACGTGGCAAGAGTATCGTCTGGTTCGATTTCGCCGCGTTGTGCGAGGGGCCGCGCAGTCCGAATGACTACATCGAAATCGCGCGCGAGTTCACCACTCTCCTGCTTGGCGGTATTCCTCACTTTGGTCGCGCCAACGAAGACGCTGCACGGCGCTTCGTCAACCTGATCGATGAGTTGTACGACCGGCATGTCAATCTGGTCTGCACAGCGCAGGATCCGCCGCCGCTGCTGTACACCGGTGAGCGCCTGGCCGGTGCGTTCGAACGCACCGCCTCGCGCCTGATCGAAATGCAGAGCGCCGAGTACCTGGCCGCCGCGCACCGCGCCTGAGTGCCGGGGCTGCGCGGCGGCATGCCGGTCGCGATGACGGGACTGCCTGCTTGGGCTGTGCTCAGCGCACCGCCCCGGGCGCACACAGCCCGGCGACGAAGCGTGGCATCAGTCCCGCGCCATCGATTTCTTCCAGATAGGCGGCCGCCAGGCAGCTGGCGCCGTCTCTGTCCGCGCAGCGCGCTGGCCCCAGGTCGCCCTCCTGTGGCAATTGCCGTTCCATGGCCTGGCGCTGTGCTGCGGGCAGGGCGTCGCGGAAAGTTTCTTCGGCATCGAGCAGGGCGGATGGGAAGAGCCGGTTGGTCGGCACCGTCGGGCATTGGCGGCGTGTTTCACGGGCCAGCGCCTCGGCACCGGGGCCGACCAGGGTGTCGCCGTCGGGCAGCGTATTGGGCTCGGTGTCGGTGGGCGTACCGCTGAGCGCGGCCAGCAGCAGCAATGGTGCGAGCATGCGACACCCTCCTTGAGTATTGCCTGGCGGCATAATCCCACCTTAGCCGAGCCGGTGGCGGATCTGACCCGCCGCCAGCGGCCGGCCTCGGTGACGAGTTGGTTCTCGAATAAATATAGCTTGCTATTTAATAGCTAGCGATTTAATATCGTGGACATGAATCGTCCTGCCGCTGCTGCCACCGACCTGCTCCGGCTGGACAACCAGTTGTGCTTCGCCCTGTATTCGGCCAACTTGGCCATGCACAAGCTCTACAGGCGGCTGTTGCGCGCGCTCGGCCTGACCTATCCCCAGTACCTTGCGATGCTAGTGCTGTGGGAGCAGGACCAGTGCAGTGTTTCAGACATCGGCGAACGCCTGTTCCTGGATTCGGCCACGCTGACGCCGCTGCTCAAGCGCCTGGAGGCGCTCGGTCTGCTGACCCGCCGCCGTGCTATGGAGGACGAGCGCCGGGTGGTGGTCGCGTTGACCGAGCGCGGTCGCGCCTTGCGCGAGCGGGCGCAGGTGTTGCCGGAGCGTGTGTTGTGCGCGGTTGCCTGCGATCTGGAGCAACTGAACCTTTTGAAACACGAACTGGAGGACATCCGCGGCAAATTATTGGCCTCGCCTTGAGTCTGGCCTGCGTCTACCTCGCCGATTTTGCTGTGTCCTAACTCTGTGTTCGACTCTCCCCATCCCTGACGCTGCGGCGTCGTCCTTCGAAGGAGTATCACCATGGCTTCACCGACCACCATTGCTTACACCGCCACCGCCACCGCCACCGGGGGCCGCGACGGCCGCGCCGCGACCCCTGACAAGGCGTTGGACGTCAAGCTATCGACTCCGCGTGAACTGGGCGGCGCCGGCGGCGACGGCACCAACCCGGAACAACTGTTCGCGGCCGGTTATTCGGCCTGTTTCCTCGGCGCGATGAAGTTCGTCGCCGGTCAGGAGCAGCTCAAGCTGCCGGCCGAGCCGACCATCGAAGGCCAGGTCGGCATCGGCCAGATCCCCGGCGGATTCGGCATCGCCGTGGAACTGCGCATCGCGGTGCCGGGCATGGAGCGTGCGGCGTTGCAAGCGCTGGTGGACAAGGCCCATCAGGTATGCCCGTATTCCAATGCCACCCGTGGCAACATCGATGTGAATCTGGTTGTGGTCGCCTGACTCAGCAGTGCCCGACCCGCCGCACGACGGCGGTGTCCGGCACTGCGATGTCCTCTGCTCCTTGAGTATTGCCTGGCGGCATAATCCCACCTTAGCCGAGCCGGTGGCGGATCTGACCCGCCGCCAGCGGCCGGCCTCGGTGACGAGTTGGTTCTCGAATAAATATAGCTTGCTATTTAATAGCTAGCGATTTAATATCGTGGACATGAATCGTCCTGCCGCTGCTGCCACCGACCTGCTCCGGCTGGACAACCAGTTGTGCTTCGCCCTGTATTCGGCCAACTTGGCCATGCACAAGCTCTACAGGCGGCTGTTGCGCGCGCTCGGCCTGACCTATCCCCAGTACCTTGCGATGCTAGTGCTGTGGGAGCAGGACCAGTGCAGTGTTTCAGACATCGGCGAACGCCTGTTCCTGGATTCGGCCACGCTGACGCCGCTGCTCAAGCGCCTGGAGGCGCTCGGTCTGCTGACCCGCCGCCGTGCTATGGAGGACGAGCGCCGGGTGGTGGTCGCGTTGACCGAGCGCGGTCGCGCCTTGCGCGAGCGGGCGCAGGTGTTGCCGGAGCGTGTGTTGTGCGCGGTTGCCTGCGATCTGGAGCAACTGAACCTTTTGAAACACGAACTGGAGGACATCCGCGGCAAATTATTGGCCTCGCCTTGAGTCTGGCCTGCGTCTACCTCGCCGATTTTGCTGTGTCCTAACTCTGTGTTCGACTCTCCCCATCCCTGACGCTGCGGCGTCGTCCTTCGAAGGAGTATCACCATGGCTTCACCGACCACCATTGCTTACACCGCCACCGCCACCGCCACCGGGGGCCGCGACGGCCGCGCCGCGACCCCTGACAAGGCGTTGGACGTCAAGCTATCGACTCCGCGTGAACTGGGCGGCGCCGGCGGCGACGGCACCAACCCGGAACAACTGTTCGCGGCCGGTTATTCGGCCTGTTTCCTCGGCGCGATGAAGTTCGTCGCCGGTCAGGAGCAGCTCAAGCTGCCGGCCGAGCCGACCATCGAAGGCCAGGTCGGCATCGGCCAGATCCCCGGCGGATTCGGCATCGCCGTGGAACTGCGCATCGCGGTGCCGGGCATGGAGCGTGCGGCGTTGCAAGCGCTGGTGGACAAGGCCCATCAGGTATGCCCGTATTCCAATGCCACCCGTGGCAACATCGATGTGAATCTGGTTGTGGTCGCCTGACTCAGCAGTGCCCGACCCGCCGCACGACGGCGGTGTCCGGCACTGCGATGTCCTCTGCCCGCGGCATTGGCGCCGGGCAGAAGCGCATCCCCCGCAGCGGGCGGCCATCGGCCGCCCGTTTGCGTTGTGCCGACAGCCCGCCGTCCCCCCGTTTTGGCCGCGCGCCCTGGTTGTTTCACAAGGCCATCACGGCCTCGATCCCGGTGATGGAGGCCGGTTGCGCAGGCAAACCATTGGCAGGCTTAGCTTTTCGTGATTACACCTACATTTAGCGTTGACGCCACTATGACACCCCACTATCTTGGGGTTGTCGGTTCCTGAGGCATCTCGCCTCGGGATCAAAAGGGAAGCCGGTATGGCGTGTGAGCGCCAACGCCGGTGCTGTGCCGCAGCGGTCATTGGGAACGAACCTCCAACTGCCTGAGGCGCACGCCTTGGCGGGCGAGGGGCTCGGAACTGCCCAGTAGCCGCGGTCTATCAGCCCGAAGACCTGCCGACAGCCGCGTGAAGCACACCGCGTGGCGCCGACCTTGTGTCTCCGGGGGGAGATCTTGGTGACGCAGATGACCGCTCGCAGGCCCCGCTTGTGCGGCTGGTTTTCCGTGACACCGCATCACCTTCGCCGATTCGGTCGGACCGCTGCCTGAGGGGGGGGCGGGTGGTTGTGTGCATAACGCTTGGAGAGATTTTCATGAGCCAGACCCACAGCCTGCCGGCTGCCGCTTCCATCGACGACGCCGTCGATTCCACGACCGCCGCCGCCATCGCGCAGCCCACCACGGCCAGCAGCGAGCCGAGCAACGATCAGCGCGCCGTCACTTGGATCGTCAAGGACGGCGGTAACCGCCGCATGGCTTTCGACCGTTCGCGCCTGCAGCGCACTTTGGATCGGATCCACGCCGAGTTTCCGCAGCTGGACGTGAGCGACTACGAGCGCAAGGCGTTCGCCTTCATCGAGAAGAAGGAAAGCCTGTCCGCCGACGAGATGGTCGACTACCTGATTCGCGAAGCCGAATCGCGCGTGGACATCGCCACCCCGGAGTGGGAGTACTTCGCCGCGCGTCTGTACCTGGACCGCTTGTACAAGCGCGCCAGCAAGAACCGTTTCTACGATGCCGGCGAGAAGTACGGCTCCTACGTCGGCCTGCAGGAGAGCCTGGCCGATCGCGGTGTGTATTCGATCGACATCCTCAAGAATTATTCCAAGGAAGAGCTGGCCGAGGCTGGCCGGATGATCGATCCCGAGCGCGACAAGTTGTTCGCCTACAACGGCTTGTACTTGCTGGCCACGCGCTACCTGGCCACCGACAACTCGCGCAAGGTCTACGAACTGCCGCAGGAGCGCTGGCTGACCATCGCGCTGTACCTGATGCAGGACGAGAAACCGCGCGAGCGCCGCATGCAACTGGTCGGCGAGGCGTATTGGGCGCTGTCCAACCTGTACATGACCGTCGCCACGCCGACCCTGTCCAACGCCGGCAAGATCGGCGGGCAGTTGTCGAGCTGCTTCATCGACACCGTCGACGACAGCCTGCAAGGCATCTACGACTCCAACACCGACGTGGCGCGCGTGTCCAAACATGGTGGTGGCGTCGGCGCCTACCTGGGCTACGTGCGTTCTTCCGGCTCGGCGATCCGTGGGGTCAAGAACTCCAGCGGCGGCGTGGTGCCGTGGATCAAGCAGCTCAACAACACCGCCGTGTCGGTGGACCAGCTCGGCCAGCGCAAGGGCGCCATCGCCGTCTATCTGGACATCTGGCACCGCGATATCGAGGCGTTCCTGGATCTGCGCCTGAACAACGGCGATCAACGCCTGCGCGCGCATGACGTGTTCACCGCGGTGTGCGTGCCGGATATCTTCATGGAAGCGGTGGAGCGTCGTGGCGAGTGGTATCTGTTCGACCCGTATGAAGTGAAAGAGGTCAAGGGTTGGTACCTGCAGGACTTCTTCGACGAAAAGCGTGGCGAAGGCAGTTTCCGCGCCAAATACGAGGAAGTGGTGGCCGACGAACGCATCGGTCGCAAGGTGGTCAAGGCCATCGACATGTTCAAGCGGATCATGGTCAGTCAACTGGAGACCGGCAATCCGTTCATGTTCTATCGCGATGAAGTCAATCGGATGAACCCGAACAAGCACCAGGGCATGGTCTATTCCAGCAACCTGTGCACCGAGATCCTGCAGAACATGAGCCCGACCCGGGTCATCCAGGAGATGATCAGCGGCGATCAGATCGTGACCACCAAACAGGCTGGCGACTTCGTCGTGTGCAACCTGTCCTCGGTCAACCTGGGCCGTGCGGTCACCGCGCAGCCGGATCTGCTGTCGCCGGACATCCTGGAGCGGCTGATTCGCATCCAGGTGCGCATGCTCGACAACGTCATCGACCTCAACGACCTGCCGGTGCCGCAAGCCACCATCACCAACCAGAAGTACCGCGCCATCGGCCTGGGCACTTTCGGCTGGCACCACTTGCTGGCGCAGAAGGGTATCGAGTGGAATTCGCGCCAGGCCGAGGACTACAGCGACACGCTGTACGAGCGCATCAATTACCTGACCATCCAGGCGAGCCTGTCGCTGGCCAAGGAAAAGGGCGCCTACAAGGTGTTCAAGGGCAGCGACTGGCAGAACGGCGAGTATTTCAGCAAGCGCGGCTACGACAGTGCGCAGTGGCAGGAGCTGGCCGCGCAGGTGAGCGTGCATGGCGTGCGCAACGCCTGGATGGTGGCGGTGGCGCCGAACATGAGTACCGCACAGATCGCCGGTTCCACCGCGTCGATCGACCCGATCTACAGCGCGTTCTACTACGAAGAGAAGAAGGATTTCCGTCGTCCGGTGGTGGCGCCGGGGCTGACCGTGGACACCTACCCGTACTACGAAAAGGGTGCCTACAAGGTCGACCAGTTCGCCAGCGTGCGCCAGAACGCCCGTCGTCAGCGCCACGTCGATCAATCGATCAGCTTCAACTTCTACGTGCCCAGCGGCATTCGCGCCGGCACGCTGCTGGACCTGCACATGACCGCGTGGAGGGAAGGCCTGAAGACCACCTACTACGTGCGTTCCAACGACATCGATATCAGCGAATGCGAGTGGTGCTCCAGCTGATCGCTGGCACCTAGTGCCCAGCGACGCGCACGCCAGGGATATCCCGGTGCGCGTCGCGCGGTTCCGTCGCGCCGCATGTCGGCGCCGTTCACCCGATTTACGAAGCAAACACCATGGCCATCGCGCTCGATCGCATCAAAATTCTCGAACCGCTGCACCCCAACCGGTCCACCGGCATCATCAACGGCACCACCAGCGGCATCCTCAACTGGAACGACATCCCGTATCCGTCCTTCTATCGGGCGTACAAGGAGTTGTCGACCAACTTCTGGATTCCCGACGAAGTGGACATGAAGGGCGATGCCAAGCAGTACAGCGAACTGTCGGCGCGCGAGAAGAATGCCTACGACTCGATCATCGGCTTGCTGGCCACGCTGGATTCGCCGCAGACGCGCTTCATCTACAACGTTGCCGAATACATCACCGACCCGGCCGCGCACGCCAATGCCGCGATCATCGGCCAGCAGGAAGTGATCCACAACGAGAGCTACTCCTACGTATTGGCGTCGATCGCCGGTCTGGCCGACCAGAACCGCGTGTTCGAAATCGCGCGCACGCATCCGACCATCATCGCGCGCAACCAGCCGATCATGCAGGCCTACGACGACTTCATGCGCGAGAAGACCGCCGAGACCCTGCTGCGCTCGCTGATCCAGTCCTCGATTCTGGAAGGCATCAACTTCTATTCGGGCTTTGCCTACTTCTACAATCTCGTGCGGCAGAACCGCATGACCGGCACCGGCAAGATCATCAGCTTCATCAACCGCGACGAACTGGCCCACACCAAGTTCATCAGCGAACTGATCCGCGCCATCATCGGCGAGAACGCCGAGCTGCAGACCAACGAACTCACCGATTACGTGCACCAGGCTTTCGAGCACGCGATCCGCCTGGAAACCGAGTGGTCCTCGGAAGTGCTCGACGGCATCGAGGGCATCGACGTGGACGAGATGATTCAGTACGTGAAGTACCGCGCCAACAAGATGTCCGGCATGCTCGGTATCGAAAAACTGTACACCGGTGCCAGCGACAACGTGATGCCGTGGATCAAGGCCTACGCCGACAACTTCACCGAGACCAAGACCGACTTTTTCGAAATGCGCAACGCCAGTTACAAGAAGACCAACTCTGACAACGGCTTCGACGACCTGTAAGCAGACCGCGCGCGGTCCGATCCGCATCGCGCGCGCCACTTGTTGCACACATCCATCGTCATGCAGATCCTGCTCGCCTACGCCTCGCTCAGCGGCAACACCCGCGACGTCGCCCGCCGCGTGCATGCGCAGTGCGAGGCCGCTGGTCATCAAGTGACCTGGATCCACACCGATCTGCAGACCTTGCACGGCGCACTGGGCGATCCGGCGCGTGCCGCCGGCTTTGATCTGCATCTGCTCGGCAGTTGGACCGATAACGCCGGCCGCACGCCCTCGGAAATGAAGCGTTACATCGCCGAACTGGTCGAAGCGGCAGGCCGGCATGCCGAGGTGGCAGTATTCGGTACCGGCGAGACGCAGTGGGGTTTGGAATACTATTGTGGTGCGGTCAAGCGCATCGCGCGGTTCTTCGATAGCGCCTATCCGCTGCTGGAGATCGAGCAGATGCCGCATGGAGACCGCGATACGGCGGCGATCGATGCCTGGTGCGCGCAGGTGTTGGCGTTGCGCGCCGCGCGCCCTGCGTCGGCCGGTCAGGCCGGTCAGGCCGGTCAGGCCGGTGTTGCGATGCTGCCAGTGCATGGCAGTGATTGATTGCGCCGTTTTTTCCTTTCCGCTCTCGCGCTGGCCGTTGCCGCGCCGTGAGTCACGCGCCATACGAGGTTCTGTTGCATGCTTACCACCATCACTGTTTCCAGCCCAGAGCAGTTCGCCGAGGCACTCGCCGCACACCCGCGCGTGTTGGCCGATTTCAACAAGGACAATTGCCCCGGCTGTCGCATGCTGGACAAATCGCTGGAGCGCTTCGCCGAGAGTGACAGCGCGCAAGGCGTCACCTTGCTCAAGGTGAAAATGGAAGACGTGGGCGAAGCGTTCTTCCGTGCTCAGGGTCTGCGCCAGACTCCGACGCTGATGCTGTTCCGCCACGGCGCGGAAGTGGCGCGCGTGCCCGGCTTCGTACCGCCTGCAAAGATCGATGAAGCAGTACGCGCGCACCTGGGTTGAGTCTACTGTGCGTGCGCGCTGCCGTTAGTCAGCAACGGTCTGGTGAATCCTGCAAGACGCGCCACCACAGCCTCAGCAACCATCAGAACCGTAGCGTACCCTGTAAGTCGCCTGGCACGAGGTCGCAGTGAAGGCGCGCGCATGCCGGTGTCAACACTTGCATCCAATCGCTGTTCAGCGCGATGCACAGCAGCCTCGCGTCTGCACCGCTGCCGCTCGCCCCGCGGCGGTAGCAGAGCGATGCCGGGGTGAGATCGCGTCACGCTTGTGCGCTACCTCGCGCGTCTGCCGCGATGGCGATGGGGTCTTGCGTCTACGCGCCGCATGCCCAAGATAGAGGCGAGTGTAGCGTCGTCGATGGGCTCGGCTGAGCGGTTGCGGCGCATCCAGACCATTTCCGGGAGCTGCGCCATGCCCCAGTTGCTGCAGGATCCGTCCGACTCCGCGCATGCGGCGGTCACCGCGTTGGAGGCGTTCGTTGCGCGCCATCGTCGCCTGTTCATCCTCACTGGCGCCGGTTGCAGCACCGATTCGGGCATCCCCGATTACCGCGACGCCGCCGGGGAGTGGAAACGCACCCCACCGGTCACCTATCAAGCGTTCATGGGCGCGCTGGCGACGCGGCAGCGCTACTGGGCGCGCAGCTTGATCGGTTGGCCGCGCTTCGGTCATGCCCGGCCCAACGCGACGCACGCCGCGTTGGCACAACTGGAGGCGCGCGGGCAGGTCGCGCTGCTGCTCACTCAGAACGTGGATGGCCTGCACCAGACCGCCGGCAGCCGCGCGGTGATCGACTTGCACGGTCGCTTGGATGTGGTGCGCTGCATGCAGTGCGAGCAGCGCATGCCGCGCGAAACGTTCCAGCAGCACCTGCTGCAGCACAATCCGCATTGGGCGACGCTGCAGGCCGGGCAGGCTCCCGATGGCGATGCCGATCTGGATGATGTGGATTTCGCTGCGTTCGTCGTGCCGGCGTGTCCACATTGTGGCGGCGTGCTCAAGCCGGACGTGGTGTTCTTTGGTGAAAACGTCCCGCGTGAGCGCGTGGCTAGCGCATTCGCGCATCTGCAGCAGGCCGACGCGATGTTGGTGGTGGGTTCCTCGTTGATGGTCTATTCCGGCTTTCGCTTCGTGCAGGCGGCGGCCAAGGCGGGCATGCCGATTGCCGCGATCAATCTGGGCCGTACCCGCGCCGACGATTTGCTGGATCTGAAAGTGCCCCAGCCGTGCGCGCAGGCGCTGGCATTCCTGCAGCCCCCTGCTGGTCTGGTGTAGCACGATGTGTTGCGAATCCGGACACGAACTGATCCATCGGCAGTGGTTGATCCACCGCCGTGGTAAGCGTGCAATAGCTGTCTGCCCGAATCGTGCGGGCGTCTTTTGCGGAATGCCATCGTGAGCCTGTTGTTTTCGCCCCTCGCACTGGGGCCGTTGTCGCTATCCAATCGCATCGTGATCGCGCCGATGTGCCAGTACGCCGCCGATGCCGGCCGCGCCAATGACTGGCATCTTCAACATCTCGGGCAGTTGGCGCAGTCCGGTGCCGGATTGCTGATCCTGGAAGCCACGGCGGTGGAGCCACGCGGGCGCATCAGCCCTGCCGATCTTGGGCTGTGGGACGACACCACCGAGGCGGCGCTACGCGAGGTGTTGACGTCCGTGCGGCGTTGGTCGCCGATGCCGCTGGGGATCCAGCTTGCTCACGCCGGACGTAAGGCATCCACGCACACGCCTTGGGACGGTGGTGCTGCGATTGCGCCGACCGAGCCGAATGGCTGGCAGACCGTAGCACCATCGCCGCAGCCTTTCGCGGCCGATGACGTGCCGCCGCAGGCGCTGGATCTCGCGGGTATCGATGCGATTATCGCCGCGTTCGTTGCTGCGGCGCAGCGCGCCGAGCGGCTTGGTTTCGCGCTCATCGAGTTGCATGCCGCGCATGGCTACCTGCTGCACCAGTTTCTGTCGTCGCTGAGCAATCTGCGCGAAGACGCCTACGGCGGCAGCTTGAACAATCGCATGCGTTTATTGCTGCGCGTGCATGCGGCAGTGCGTGCGGCGGTCTCGCCCACGGTCGCGGTGGGTGTGCGCATCTCGGCCACCGATTGGATCGAAGGCGGTTGGGACGCCGCTCAAAGCGTGGTACTGGCGCAAGCGTTGCAGGCGCAGGGTTGCGATTATCTGCATGTATCCAGCGGTGGACTGGACCGCCGCCAGCGCATTCCGGTCGCGCCGGGTTATCAAGTGCCGTTGGCCGAGACCTTGCATCGCGCGGTGAACATGCCGGTGATCGCGGTGGGTTTGATTACCGAACCGCAGCAGGCCGAAGCCATTCTGGTCGAAGGCCGCGCCGATGCGATCGCCTTGGCGCGTGGCATTCTCTACAACCCGCGCTGGCCGTGGCATGCCGCTGCGGCGTTGGGCGCCACCGTGCGTCCAGCACCGCAGTACATGCGCTGTGCGCCGTATGCGGCGCGCAGCCTGTTCGATGCATGATGCGCTTCGACTCAAGCATGTCGATTGTGGCCAGCCTGTGGATTCCTTCAAGGAGCATGCAATGAATATCGGGTTTCTCGGACTGGGAACGATGGGCCGGCCGATTGCGCACAATCTATTGCGCGCCGGACATGCGTTGACCGTCTGGAACCGCAGCACGGGCGCGGCGCAGCCGTTGGTCGAGGTGGGTGCGCAACTGGCTGCGCAACCAGCCCAGGCCGTGCGCGCGCCGGTGCTGTTCTCGATGCTGGCCGACGATACGGCGGTGCGCGAGACGCTGTTCGAACGCGGCGCACTGGATGCACTGACCGCCGGCAGCGTCCACGTCAACATGGCCACGATCTCGGTGGCGCTGGCGCGCGAACTGAGCGCGTTGCATGCCGAGCGTGGCGTTGCGTATCTGGCGGTGCCGGTGCTGGGGCGTCCCGAGGTGGCCGCTGCCGGCCAACTCAATTTGCTCGCTGCCGGTGATGACGCCGCGCTGGCGCGGGTGCAGCCGCTGCTGGACGTGCTCGGGCGCAAGACCTGGTACTTCGGTGCGGCGCCGGAGCAGGCCAACGCGGTCAAGCTGGCGGCCAACCTGTGTTTGGCCAGCGCGATTGGCACCATGGCCGAGGCGGCAGCGCTGGTGCGCGGGCATGGTGTGGAAGCGGCGGAGTTTCTGCTCATGTTGACCAGCAGCGTGTTCGCCGCGCCGGCCTACCAGACCTATGGCGACATGATCGCACAGCAGCGTTATAGCCCGGCCGGTTTCAAGGCCACGCTGGGATTGAAGGACGTGCGATTGGCCTTGAGCGCGGGCGAGACCCGGCATGTGCCGATGCCGCTTGCGGCGGTATTGCGCGATCAGTTCATCGAGGCGATTGCCCATGGCGACGGCGACTTGGATTGGTCGGCGTTGGCCAAGGTGGCTGCGCGCCGTGCTGGGCAGGCGTAACGCGCCATCGTTTCCAGCACTTCTTGGCGACGTCGAGCGGCGGGCATGGTGGTTGGCGCTGATTGAGCACGAGCGCATCGAGCCGGTGCGTGCGTGGACATGTCGAACACCCGCATCCTGCTTTGTGGTCAGTGTCCGCTGGTGGTGTGTCGGTCACTGAGCTGGGGAATCGGAATGCGCCGGCATGGCGCACTCCGATTCCATCCGACGGTCAGCGTGCCGCGCTGGCGTTCATCGTCGCGTTGCGGCTCGCGTCCAGGAACTGCGCTGGATAGTTCATGCCTTGGTTATGGCATTCGCCGGTGGTGTGGCCCATGTTGACGCCACCAGGCAACTGTCCGTTGACTTTTTCAACGATGCCGTCATTCGGATCGCTCAGCACCATTTCCGTGCGCTTGTCGCAGTAACTGTCGTACCACCGCTTCTTGGTGAAAGAGGTGGTGTAGTAGTTAACTTTCGCACGTGCCGAATTGGGAATGCCGGCCAGCCATGCCTTGGCGCCATCGTAGGTCATGTCCCTGTTGGAACCGCAACCCTGGCCGAAGTACTTGCCTGCCGCGGCCATGACGCCGGCCAGGTTCGTGCCCTGATAGGGCGTGCCCACGGATTGCATCACCAAGCCACCGCTGGCGTTGTCTAGGCCGCTCCAGTAATAGGCGTAAAGTTGCAGCGCGGCCATGCCACCCTGACTATGCGCGATGGTGCCGAAGGAATGCCATTGGCTACCGAACTGCCCAAGCAGCTGCGCGAATTGGTCGTTGCTGCGATTCTGGTTGATGTCCAAAAACAACGCCGCATTGGTGAACTGCTGCAGCGGCCATACATTGCCGTCCGAGCAGTAGCCGTGTACCAGCACCAACTGCTGGCCAGTTCCTTGCGGTTCCGTACCGTCCAGTGTGCGCAGGGTCGCCGGGCGTTCGCCCATTCGCATGCTTTCGTCGATGGCACCACCGCGGGCGATGCTGTCGCTGCGCAATGTCGGCAACGTCAGCGCCAGCGTGTCACGCGTGGCCAGAGGCACGAAATTGTCCGGATCCTCGACACGCAGATGATGCAGGGTGAAGGGCGCTTGCGCACCGGCACGCACGATCCAACGTTCGTCCAGGCTCAATGGCAAGCGTCCGTCCTGGGGCGCGATCATGCCGCCGAGCCAGGCGACCGGCACCGCCGTGCCGTTGTGGCCGGTGCCCCACAGTTCGCCAAGCACGCGATAGTGCGCTGGCGTTTGACTACCGCCAGTGCGCATCGGAATCGGCAGGGTTAGGCGAGTACCGGGTTGCGCGTTGGCGGCTACCGTATCGGCGGCGATGCGCAGGGTCGTGTCCAGCACCGGCAGCACATGCTCGCTGGTGCGGACGAAAGCCTGACCGCTGGCGTCGTGGCCGTGCACCACCACTTGCGCGACGTAGGTGCCGGTCGCCGTCGCCGGGAAATCGCCGGCATACACGCCGTCGCCAGCGGCACCATCGTTGTGGCGACCGTCATCGGCCATTGGCCATTGGCTGACTGTGCCATCTGGCGCGATCACCCGTAGTTGTGCGTTGTCGATGCGACCAGCGCCGGCCTTGCCGAGCGCGATGGCACCTTGCGTGTCGATGCTGCTGAGCATGGCCGTTAGGCCGATGCGTTGACCACGTTGCAGTTGCCCCCGGTCACTCTGATACGAGGCCAGTTGGGTGCGGGCGTCGCCCTCCATCAGCACGTAGCCGCGTTGGGCGGTGTTGTTGTCCGCCTGAAGGGTCAGGGTCCAGTCGCCGTTGGCGGCGCTGTCCACTTGGTAATCGAGCGTCTGCACGGCGGCTTTGCCAGACCCCAGGCGACCTGTCTGGGCGCTGGGAGTGAGCACAGTGGTGGTCGCGTTGGCTGCCGCTGGCGTGCTCAGGCGTGGCTGCCAATCGTGTCCGTTGGACAGGACCAAAAAATGTAATTTGCCGTTCTCCACCGGGAGCGTGGCATGCCACTGCGCGGGGCTGCCGCTATGCGCAGCTGAGAATTCCACTGGCAGTAGCGCGCTTCTGGAGAGGATCGCGGTCTCTGCTGGCGCTGGTGCGCGCATCTGCGCGAATTCTTCCGGCGGGCCGGCCAATTGTTTCGGAATCAGTTCTGCCGCCTGCAACGCACTGGCGGGAATGACCAGACACAGGATGCAAGCGGCGTAAAGTTTAGGACGTCTGATTAGCATGATGCACTCTCCATATGAGGGGGAATCACACGTGGATGCAGAGAGTAGGGTGCTGCCTGCATGGCTGCGAGGGCGCTGTATGCCCCTCGCCAAGCGATTGGGCCTACTGATAGCAGTCTGATCGTGATGGGCAAGAGTATGTTGTGCCTTCATCGTTCCGTGATGAAAACAGGTGCTGTTCGAAGATGCCCGGCGCACTGCTGCGCCGGGCATCCTCATTTCACGCGGCCTGGGCGTGTTGCGTGCGCAATTGCTGCGCCGCCTCCACCATCGCCTGGAGCGCACTGCGCGTCTCCGGCCAGCCGCGGGTCTTTAGGCCGCAGTCGGGGTTGACCCAGATATGTTGCGGATCCAATACCGCGCGCGCTTTGTCGAGCAACTCCACCATTTCCCGGGTGCTGGGCACGCGCGGGGAATGGATGTCGTAAACGCCCGGGCCGATCCCGTTCGGATAGCGGTAGCGCACGAATGCTTCGAGCAATTCCATGCGCGAGCGCGAGGTTTCGATCGAGATCACGTCCGCATCCATGGCCGCCACCGATTCGATGATGTCGTTGAATTCGGAGTAGCACATGTGGGTGTGGATCTGGGTCGTATCGCGCACGCCCGCCGCGCTGATGCGGAAGCACTGCACCGCCCAGTCCAGATACGCCTGCCAGTCGGCGCTGCGTAGCGGCAAGCCCTCGCGGAACGCGGGTTCGTCGATCTGGATCACGTTGATGCCGGCGGCTTCCAGGTCGCGCACCTCATCGCTTAACGCCAGTGCGATCTGCCGGCAGGTTTGCGCGCGTTCCTGGTCGTCGCGCACGAACGACCACTGCAGCATCGTCACCGGGCCGGTCAGCATTCCCTTCATCGGCCGATCGGTCAGCGACTGTGCATACTGCGACCAGCGTACCGTCATCGGTGCCGGACGTTGCACGTCGCCGTAGATGACCGGTGGTTTCACGCAGCGCGAACCGTAGCTCTGCACCCAGCCGTATTGGGTGAAGGCGAAGCCGTCGAGTTGTTCGCCGAAGTATTCGACCATGTCGTTGCGCTCGAACTCGCCGTGCACCAGCACGTCCAGACCGAGTTGTTCCTGGATGCGGACGCAACGCTCGGTCTCCGCGGCGATGAACGCGTCGTACTCGGCATCGCTGAGCTTGCCCGACTTGTGCTGCGCACGCGCCTGACGCACCTGCTCGGTCTGCGGGAACGAGCCGATGGTGGTGGTCGGATAGGCCGGCAGTTGCAGTACGGCCTGTTGCGCTTGCTTGCGTTGCGGATACGGTGCTTGACGGTGTCCGGCATCCTCCTTGAGCGCGGCCAGGCGTTGCGCCACTTCGGGGCGATGCACGCGCGTGGAAGCGCGCCGCGCCGCCAGGGCATCGCGCGCGGCGGCGAGCGCCGTCTGCGCTTGCGGCAGATCATCCAGCGCATCGGCCAGCGTGCGCAGTTCCTGCAGTTTTTGTTTGGCGAACGCCATCCAACTGAACAGATCCGGATCCAGGCGGGTTTCTTGCTGCAGATCCACCGGCACATGCAGCAACGAGCACGACGGTGCCAGCCACAGCCGTTCGCTGCCGAGATGGCCGCTGGCATAGCGCGCCAGGGTCAGCGCGTTGTCCAGCGGCGTGCGCCACACATTACGGCCGTTGACCAATCCGGCGGACAGGATGCGGTCTGCCGGCAGCGCCTGCAGCACGGCATCCAACTGCGCCACGCCGCGCACCAGATCCACATGGATGCCGTCCACCGGCAGCGCCATCGCCAATTCCAGATTGTCGCCGAGCTCGCCGAAATAGGTGGTCAACAGCAGCTTCGGTCGCGGCGTCTGCGCGAGGAAGGCATAGGCGCGGCGGTAGGCGTCTTGTGTCGCCTTGTCCAGATCCAGCACCAGCGCAGGTTCGTCGATCTGCACCCATTGCGCACCGGCGGCTTGCAGTTTCTGCAGCAGTTCGGCGTAGACCGGCAGCAGGCTATCCAGCAGCGCCCAACGGTCGCTACCGTCCACGGTCTTGGACAGTGCCAGGAACGTCACCGGCCCGATCAGCACCGGACGGGTGATGATGCCCTGCGCCTTGGCTTCCAGGAACTCGACCAGCGGCTTGTCGCCGCGCAGACGGAAATGCTGATTGCGTGCCAGCTCCGGCACCAGATAGTGGTAGTTGGTGTCGAACCACTTGGTCATTTCCAGCGCGTGCAGATCCAGGCCGTTTTCCTGCGTGCCGCGCGCCATCGCGAAGTAGCCGGCCAGCGGGTCGGCATCGGCGAGCGCGCGATAGCGCTGCGGGATCGCATCGAACAGGAATGCGGTATCCAGCATCGTGTCGTACAGGCTGAAGTCGTTGCTGGGCGGCACGTCGACCCCTGCATCGCGTTGCAGTTGCCAGTGACGCTGGCGTAGTTCGCGCGCGGTGTCTTGCAGCTGCGCGCTGTCGGTTTCGCGGCGCCAGTAGCGTTCCAGCGCGCGTTTGAGCTCACGCCGCGCACCGATGCGCGGGAAGCCGAGATTAGTCACGATCGTCATGTTGCGTTTCCTCATTGCGGTCAAGGGCATTGAGGAACGAAGGAACCGCGCGCCGCGCGCCCGTTTGCACGGAACGCTCGTCACACCAGCGACCTTCGCCCCCGCGGGCGAACCGATACCCTGCGGGCAGGCAGAAAACGTAGCGAAGCGCGAGGCCGCGTCACGGTTCCAGCCGCCTCCCCGCGGAGGTGCCAGGTCGAATCAGAGGACGCACTGTCCTCCGGCCGGGGCCGGTATTCGGGCTGATGGACGTGCGCACCGTGCCGGCTGCGCGCCTACTATCCGTCGCTTCCCAGGCCGGCATGCGCCACCCAGTGCCATTGACGGAGGTCGTTTCCATTCACCGCTGCGGGGCAGCTCCGGAATGGGCGGGCGCTTGCGGCGCCAGCATTCACCGGATTCCCGTTTAAATCCATCCCTTCATCCGAATGAAGCGATGGATACCTTCGGCGAGCGCACCATAGGCTGAATTTGGCTGGCGGTCAAGCAGCATTGCCGGTGTGTCTGCCGCGATGGTGAATGGTGGCCCGGCGATGCGCGCGCCGACCGATCCGGTTGCGCGCCGTTGCGCTGCGGTTGGCGGCGGCATGCGGTTGTTCAAGGTGCACGATTGGCTGTAGCGCCGGGCGACAGAAAACACACCAGGGTCAAATGCGATGCCTCTGCAATCGGGCCGTGTGTTGCATCGTTGCGAGCGTTGAATGACCGTCAAAAGACCGGATAAACCGATACGCCAATTGGCACGCTACGGCCCTGCATTCCACAGGAAGGGAGCCCTTGAGGCCGCAGTCGATCCGGCTGCGGCAATCTCCGGCGGGAATGCGCGCTCGCACCGGCAACGTGCGTGGCGAAGGTGTAAGCTATTGATCCCAAAGTCAAAGCCCTAGTGCTGCGGCGTGCCGCCGAACCACTGCCCTGCCGTGCCGACCACGCTCCCGCTCCTCGCTGCGGACCTGCCCGCGCGCTACGCCGCTTCGTTGCGCCTATCCGTCGCCCCGATGATGGATTGGACGGATCGCCACTGTCGAGTGTTCCACCGGCTGCTGGCGCCGTCGGCGCGGTTGTATACCGAGATGGTGCATGCCAATGCGGTGGTGCTGGGCGATCGCGCACGTCTGTTGGATTTCGATGCGGCCGAGCACCCGCTGGCGTTGCAGTTGGGGGGAAGCGATCCGACGCTGCTGGCGCAAGCAGCGCGGATTGGTCAGGACTGGGGCTACGACGAGATCAATTTGAATTGCGGTTGCCCGTCCGACCGGGTGCAGGCCGGGCGTTTCGGCGCCTGCCTGATGCGTGAGCCGGGCTTGGTGGCCGAATGCGTGGCGGCCATGGCGGCGGCGGTGGACGTGCCGGTGACGGTGAAGTGTCGGCTGGGTGTCGATCAGGACAACGACTATGCCGCATTCCTGGCGTTTGTCGATCACGTGGCGGCAGCGGGATGCCGTCTGTTCGTCGTGCATGCGCGCAATGCCTGGCTGCAGGGCTTGTCGCCCAAGGAGAACCGCGAGGTGCCGCCATTGCGCTACGACTGGGCATATCGGCTCAAGTGCGAACGTCCGCAATTGCAGGTCGTCTTGAACGGTGGCCTGGCCGACGTGGAAACGGCGCAGGCGCAGTTGGCGGCGGTTGATGGGGTCATGCTGGGGCGGGCGGCCTATCACGACCCTTACGTATTGCATCGGCTGGACGCGGCCCTGACCGGCGCGACGCCACGACCACGCGTGGAATTGCTGCGTGCATTACAGCCCTACGTGCAGGCGCGTTTGGCCGAGGGGCTGGCGCTCAAGCACATCGCTCGGCACTTGCTCGGGTTGTTCCATGGCCAGCCAGGTGGCCGCGCCTTCCGTCAGGTGCTCAGCGAGGGCGCGCATCGCTCTGGCGCGGATTGGGGGCTGCTGGAGCAGGCGATCCAGGTCACGGAAGGCGTGCGCCGCGTGGTCGCCTGATCACAGGCGCTAAATCCAGCGCTTGTTTGGGGTCTGGTGAGCTGATGGTGTATCCCCCGGCTGCTGTGGCTGTGTTCCGCATGCCACTGGCACGCGCGACCTGTGCGCTGCTTTTTCGTTCCTAGTCTGTTGCTCCGTTCAGGTTGCTGCGGTGTCCGGCGATCTCGTGTCCTGTGCCCGTAAACCCCTGCGTAGAGGGGCGCTCGCGGCGTGCGCTTGCTCTTCATGAGTGATGCAAAAAATTCATTTTACTAAACCTGTCGGGGCTGGGATGGGAAAGTTCAGATCGGATTCACCCCGAAAAATCAAGAATTTGCCTCAGATTTGACGCCGCCATCGCGTTCCTGAAAGGCGTCATATTTCACAAGTTTTGAACGTCCCTGAATAGTCCGTTAGGATGCCAGTTGTGATCTTCTCCGCTCTACGTCATCGCCGTTTCGCCCCCGTGATCGCGCTTGCGTTCGCGTCGGTTGCGGCTGGTCACGACCGGGGGCCGCAGCAGGCCGCTCAGGGGGCGGTCGTCCGCTCGGAGCCAGATGCGGGGCGAGTCCGCGAGTCCGTCGGCAGCTCGTTGTCCGATGCGGTGCGTCGCGTGCAACGATCCACTGGCGGGCAGATTCTGGGGGCTGAGCGTGTGCCGTTCGATGGGCGCGACATCAACCGGGTCAAGTATATGGATGGACGAGGACGGGTGCGCTACATGGACGACCCGCAGCCCGGTCGCGCGCCGTCGCAGGCGACCAGACCGAGCGAGCCGGACCAACCACCACGCGACAATCATCTGTGAGTGTGGATAGTCCGTTCAGTCTGTTACACACCGTTCCGGCCATTGGCCATCTGTCAGTTACTAGGGAGAGTTCATGCGTATCCTTCTGGTCGAAGACGAAGCTCCGTTGCGAGAGACCCTGGCCGCTCGCCTGAAGCGCGAAGGCTTTGCGGTGGATGCGGCGCAGGATGGCGAGGAAGGCCTGTACATGGGCCGCGAGGTGCCCTTCGATGTGGGCATCATCGACCTCGGTTTGCCGAAGATGTCGGGCATGGAGCTCATCAAGGCCTTGCGCGACGAGGGCAAGAAGTTCCCGGTGTTGATCCTTACCGCGCGCTCCAGCTGGCAGGACAAGGTCGAAGGGCTCAAGCAGGGCGCGGACGATTATCTTGTCAAGCCGTTCCACGTCGAGGAGTTGCTGGCGCGGGTGAACGCGCTGCTACGCCGTGCCGCCGGCTGGAGCAAGCCGACCCTGGAATGCGGCCCGGTCGCGCTGGATCTGGCGGCGCAAACCGTCAGTGTCAGCGGCAGCAATGTCGACCTGACCAGCTACGAGTACAAGGTGCTCGAGTACCTGATGATGCACGCGGGCGAACTGGTCTCCAAGGCCGATTTGACCGAGCACATCTACCAGCAGGATTTCGACCGCGACTCCAATGTGCTGGAAGTGTTCATCGGGCGCTTGCGCAAGAAGCTGGATCCGGACGGCGAATTGAAGCCGATCGAGACCGTGCGCGGTCGCGGCTATCGGTTCGCGATTCCGCGCACCGAAGGCTGATTGCAGCCGCTCGCGAACAAGCCAAGGAAGCGACCGCGTGGCGGCACGATCCAGTTGGTATAAGCGCTGGCGCCCACGTTCGTTGCAGGCGCGCCAATTGCTCGCCGCCAGTCTCAGTCTGGTGGCGTTCCTGGCCGCAGCCGGCTACGCGCTGGATCAGGCCTTCGCCGATACGGCATTGAGCAATCTGCGCGAGCGCCTGAAAAGCTACGCCACCGCCTACGCCAACAATATCGACGTGGCCCGCGACGGGTCGCTGTACATCAACAACGACAAGCCGCCGCCCGATCCGCATTTTGATCGTCCCGGTAGCGGTTTGTATGCGCAGATCGTGATGCCCAACGAGCGCTGGATCTCGATGTCCAGCGAAGGCCCATTGCCGCCGCGTGGCGGCATGCTCGAGCCGCGCCAGGAAACCTTCGACGGCCCTTGGCCGATGACCCAAATCGACGGCAGCGTCGGCGAGGTCTATCGCTACGGCATCGGCCTGGCTTACGTGCGTCGAGACAAGGAAACCCCGGTCACCATCTACATCATGGAGGACACGCGCGCGTTGGGTGCGCAGTTGCGTGTGTTCCGCGGTCGGGTGTGGTTCAACCTCGGTGGTGCCGGCTTGATCCTGCTGGTGTTGCAAGCTTTCATCTTGCAGTGGAGCTTGCGGCCGCTGCGGCGGGTGATCAACGAACTGACCAAAGTGCAGCGTGGCGAGGCAGTCCGCATGGGCGATCGCCACCCGCGCGAACTGGAGCCGCTGACCGACAGCATCAATGCCTTCATCGAGAGCGAGCGTGAGAATCTGGATCGTCAGCGCAACACACTGGCCGATCTGGCGCATAGCCTGAAAACGCCGCTGGCGGTGCTGCGCACCCAGCTCGACAGCGATGCGCAAGGGCCGGAACTACGCGAGGAACTGGACGCGCAACTGCGGCGGATGAACAACCTGGTTTCCTATCAGCTCGCCCGTGCCGCTTCCAGTGGCCACAAACTGTTCTCCGCGCCATTGCCGATCGAGCCCAGTGCCGAGGAGATCGTGCGTGGGCTGGAAAAGGTCTACGCCGCCAAGGGCGTGCTGTGCGAGTTCGACATCGAGCCGAGCGCACGGTTCCACGGCGAACCAGGCGATTTGCAGGAATTGCTCGGCAACCTGCTGGAGAACGCGTTCAAGTGGGCGCGCCGACGGGTGCTATTGAGTGTGCGCCCGACACCGGCAGCCGGCAGCCGCCGTGCCGGCCTGGTCATTGTGGTGGAGGACGATGGTCCGGGTATTGCTCCGGAGGAAGTGGTACACATCCTGCAGCGCGATGTACGTGGCGATGAACGCGTGCATGGGATGTCCAGCGAAGGCCCATTGCCGCCGCGTGGCGGCATGCTCGAGCCGCGCCAGGAAACCTTCGACGGCCCTTGGCCGATGACCCAAATCGACGGCAGCGTCGGCGAGGTCTATCGCTACGGCATCGGCCTGGCTTACGTGCGTCGAGACAAGGAAACCCCGGTCACCATCTACATCATGGAGGACACGCGCGCGTTGGGTGCGCAGTTGCGTGTGTTCCGCGGTCGGGTGTGGTTCAACCTCGGTGGTGCCGGCTTGATCCTGCTGGTGTTGCAAGCTTTCATCTTGCAGTGGAGCTTGCGGCCGCTGCGGCGGGTGATCAACGAACTGACCAAAGTGCAGCGTGGCGAGGCAGTCCGCATGGGCGATCGCCACCCGCGCGAACTGGAGCCGCTGACCGACAGCATCAATGCCTTCATCGAGAGCGAGCGTGAGAATCTGGATCGTCAGCGCAACACACTGGCCGATCTGGCGCATAGCCTGAAAACGCCGCTGGCGGTGCTGCGCACCCAGCTCGACAGCGATGCGCAAGGGCCGGAACTACGCGAGGAACTGGACGCGCAACTGCGGCGGATGAACAACCTGGTTTCCTATCAGCTCGCCCGTGCCGCTTCCAGTGGCCACAAACTGTTCTCCGCGCCATTGCCGATCGAGCCCAGTGCCGAGGAGATCGTGCGTGGGCTGGAAAAGGTCTACGCCGCCAAGGGCGTGCTGTGCGAGTTCGACATCGAGCCGAGCGCACGGTTCCACGGCGAACCAGGCGATTTGCAGGAATTGCTCGGCAACCTGCTGGAGAACGCGTTCAAGTGGGCGCGCCGACGGGTGCTATTGAGTGTGCGCCCGACACCGGCAGCCGGCAGCCGCCGTGCCGGCCTGGTCATTGTGGTGGAGGACGATGGTCCGGGTATTGCTCCGGAGGAAGTGGTACACATCCTGCAGCGCGATGTACGTGGCGATGAACGCGTGCATGGCCACGGCATTGGCCTGGCGATCGTCCAGGATCTGGTCAAGGGTTATCGTGGCGAGCTGCAGGTGAGCCGCTCCGAGGAACTGGGCGGCGCCAGTTTTCTGGCGACCCTGCCGCCTGGTTTGTAGCCGCGCAGACCGTAGGTCCGGCCGAGGTGAATCCCGTGGAAATGAACGCGAAATATCCAACGGCGACTTAACCCGGCAAACTTCCAGATGCGGATACTGCGCCGACTTTCAACCCGTTTTACCGACTAGGAGTATCCGCATGCCCGAGTTTCGGCATCGTCCTGTCGCATCGCGCTTGCGCGTGCATGGTCGCCGTGTATTGCATACGACCCAGCGATTGATGCTATCGCTGCTGTTGGTGCTGTTCACGGTGGGTGCCATCGCCGCCAGCCAAAAGTTACTTGAGCGCGACGATGCGCGCTGGTTGCAATCGATGACCAACGGTCTGGACGGCCCCAGCGTGGCGCAGTTCCAGCACGATGGACGCAAGCGCTTCCTCCGCGCGCAATTGCAGGCACCCGATGGCGATGCGACCTTGCCTGCGCCGGTGCGTGCGGAACTGGACGGCTATGAGGCATTGCACACGCCAGTGGAGGAATTGCTTCGGCAGCAGGCCAACGCTCAGGAGGCGATTAAGGCGATGCCCGACGGCGAGGCCAAGGTCGCGGCGAAGAAGGCGACTCAGCATCACGCCGATGTGCTGCTGATGCAGGCCCGGCAGGCGCAGGTGCTACGCGCGATCTATGCGCCTGACCAATTGCGCGAACAGATGGTGTGGTTTTGGCTCAACCATTTCAGTGTATTCGCCAATAAGGGCCGACTGCGCTGGACCGTCGCCGACTATGCAGACAACGCAATCCGTCCGCATGCCTTGGGCAAGTTCTCCGATCTGCTGCTGGCAACGTTGCAGAGCCCAGCGATGCTGGAATATCTGGATAACGCCCAGAACGCCAAGGGGCGTATCAACGAAAACTACGCGCGCGAATTGATGGAGTTGCATACGCTGGGCGTGAATGGTGGCTACACCCAACATGACGTGCAGCAATTGGCGTTGATCCTCACAGGCGTCGGCATCGCTCCTGCTGACCGCGCTGCACCGCCGAAGTTACCGCCGCTCTTGCAGTCGCAGTACCTGCGCCGCGGTGCATTCGAGTTCAATCCGGCGCGACACCAACCAGGCGATAAAACGCTGCTCGGTCAACGCATCGCCGGTGGTGGTTTCGATGAAGTCGAACGTGCGGTGCAATTGATTGTGCGTCAGCCTGCGTGTGCGCAGTTCGTGTCGCGACGCTTGGCCGAATCCTTCGTCGCCGACGATCCACCGCCGGCGCTGGTACAGAAAATGGCGCGGACCTTCCAACATCGCGATGGCGATATCGCAGCGGTGCTGCAGGTCATGTTCACTGCACCAGAGATGACGGCCGGAGCGCCGCATAAGTTCAAGGATCCATATCGTTTCCTGGTGTCGGCGCTGCGCTTGGCTTACGACGGGCAGATCATCCTCAATCCGCAGCCGTTGCTGGGATGGTTGAATCAGATGGGCGAGCCGAGTTTCGGGCGCATTACTCCCGATGGCTGGCCATTGCAGTCCAGTGCCTGGAACAGTTCGGGGCAGATGGCGCAGCGCTTTGAGATCGCACGCGCGATTGGTAACGGCAACACGCAGTTGTTCACTCGCGATGGACAGCAGGGCGGCGGCTTTCCACAACTGAGTTCGCCGCTGTATTACCAGGCGATCGAGCCGCAACTGAGCGCCGCCACGCGCCAGGCACTGGCACAGGCGCGCTCTGCGCAGGAATGGAATGCGTATCTGCTGGCTTCACCCGATTTCAATTACCGTTGATTTGCGGCTAACGTCGCACGGAGATTCGTCATGCACCGCCGCCATTTCCTGCTCGCATCCGCCACCGCTGCGGCGGGCCTGCCGTTCGCTGGGCGTTTGTTCGCTGCGCCAGCGCCTTCGCCACGCTTGCTGGTGGTGTTCCTGCGCGGCGGTTATGACAGCAATAACTTGCTGGTGCCGTATGCCAGCGACTTCTATTACGCTTCGCGACCGAGTCTGGCGATCGCACGGCCGGACCCGACCAATCTGCAAAGCGCCATTGCACTGGATACCCAATGGGGCTTGAATCCACGCTTGCGCGACACGTTGCTGCCGCTGTGGAACGATAAGCACCTGGCATTCGTGCCATTTGCCGGCACCGATGATCTGTCGCGCAGTCATTTCGAAACCCAGGACAGTATCGAGGCCGGGCAGCCGGCGGGATTGCGTAGCGACTACCGGACCGGATTTCTGGCGCGTCTATCGCAGGTGGCCACGGGTACGCCGTCGATCGCCTTCACCGATTCCTTGCCGCTGAGTTTTCAGGGGGGGCGCGATATTCCCAATCTCTCGCTCAAGCGCAATCCGACGCCTGCTTTCGACCAGCGTCAGGCCGACATCCTGGCCGGGATGTACCACGGTACACCGCTGGCCAGCGCCGCACATGATGGCCTGGTACTGCGTCAGCAGGTTTCGCAGGCACTGGGCGAGGAGATGCAGCAAGCCAACCGCGGTGCCGCCAGTGCGCGCACCTTCGCCGAGGAAACGCGCCGCATCGCCACGCTGATGCGCGAGCGCTACCGGCTCGGCTTCGTCGACGTTGGTGGCTGGGACACGCACGTCAACCAGGGCAGTACCGATGGCGCGCTGGCCGACAACCTGGCCAATTTGTCCGAAGGTTTGACCGTCTACGCCGACACGCTTGGCCCGGAATGGCGCAATACCGTGGTGGTGGTGCTGTCCGAATTCGGCCGCACTTTCCGCGAGAACGGCAACAAGGGGACCGATCATGGTCACGGCACCACCTATTGGGTGATGGGCGGTGCGATCAACGGCGGGCGCATCGCTGGCGAGCAGGTGGCGGTGAGCAAGGATAGGTTGTTCCAGGATCGCGATTATCCAGTGTTGACCAATTATCGCGATCTGTTCGCCGGACTACTTGCACGCATGTGGGGGCTGTCGCCGGCACAATTGCAGACGGTGTTCCCGCAGGCGCATGTGCGGGATCTGGGGCTGGTTTGATCGATGCCGGCCGTGCGCCTAGTCGGCGGCGAACGGGGAGGGGCCATAGAACCGTTGCAGGTGCGCGGCCACCTCGGGCATCTCGCGCTGCAACCGTTGCGGTGCCGAGAAGTGGTATTCGCTGACCACGGCAAAGAATTCTTCCGGTGCCTCGGCGGCGTAGACGTCGATCTCGCTCGCGCGAGCGCTGTCCACACGTTTGCAGAAGGCGTCGTAGTTGCGTTGAAAATCTATCGCCCACTGTCGCTGCCATGCGTGTGGCAGCAGTGGCGTGCCATCCAGCACGCCGTCGAGGGCATCGAGTTTGTGGGCCATCTCGTGCACCGCCACGCAGTAGCCGGCGCGCGGATCGTCCAGGTCGGCCTGCACGTCGGCCCAGGACAGGATCAGCGGCCCGCTCTCCCAGGATTCGCCGATCAATTCGTCTTCCCATTCGTGTAGTACGCCTGTGGCGTCGATGTGGCTGCGTTGCACCCGGAACGCATCCGGATACACCAGCAATTGCGACCAGCCCTGCAGGCCGCCAGCACCGAATTCCAGCAGCGGCAGACAGCACAACGCAGCGAGTACGCTGCACTGGGCCGCATCCAATTGCAGGCCAGCCAATGGCGAGATGGTTTTGCGATGCAGGAATTCGGCGGCGAGCGCGCGCAGACGTTGTTCGCGCGGGGCATCCAGCGACGCCACCCATGCACAACGACGCCGGACTTCCCTCCAGAGCCTGTCGTCTATGGCCGCAGGCGCCGGCCATAGCGCACGCAGCCAGCGTGAAATCAGCGGAACATTCCTGGCAGGAAGCTGTGCCATTTGGGCATGCGCATGTGCGGGGCCAGATCACTGTCGCCACCACCACCACCACCGCCATCGGATGCGTTGTCGGATTTGGCCGTGGAGGCGTGCGTGCGCGAGGCGGGTGTCGGGCGTATCCGTGCCTCGTCCATCTCGGTCGCGTCGTTGTAGGCGCAGTCGCTGTGTTGCTTGTCGGCCGTCACATTGGAAGCGTGAGCGACAACGAGCAGAAGCGGCAGCAAGATCAGGCAGGGCAGGAGACGGCGCATCGTCGGCATCTGGTGCGGGCGGCGGTGACCCTCGATTCTAACGCGATTTTCATGTGCTGCATGGAACAGCGCTGGGCGTGCGCTGTGTGTTCGCGCATACTTTTCCGCTCCGAGGTCGCGCCCTGACGGGTGCCAGGATTGAAACGAGGCGATGGAACCTGCGTTGGACGAGCGCGAACTATTGACCCGGCTCAGCCAAGGCCGCCTGTCCGGCGATGCCCTGGCCCGCTCGTGCGGGTTGACCCGGGCCGCGGTGTGGAAGCGGATCCAGGCGCTGCGCGCGGCTGGCGTGGAGATCGATGGCCGCGCCGGCGAAGGCTATGGCCTGGTGCGGCCGCTGGAGCTGCTCGATGTCCAGGCCATCCGCGCCGGGCTGGTCCCGGCGGCACGCGAAGCGCTGGCCAGCCTGGAGGTTGCCTGGACCCTGGTGTCCAGCAATACGACCCTGCTGGCGCGGCCGGTCCCGGCGCATGGCGGCGAGGTGTTGCTGGCCGAGCGCCAGACCGGTGGCCGTGGGCGTCGCGGCCGGGTCTGGGCCTCGCCGCTGGCGGCGCATCTGTATTTGTCCGTGGCCCGTGGTTTCCAGGGGGGGCTGGGGCGGCTGGGCGGCTTGAGTCTGGCCGCCGGCGTGGCGGTGGCCGAGGCACTGCACGCCGCCGGTTTCGCCACGGTCGGGCTGAAATGGCCGAACGACCTGCTCGCCGACGGCTGCAAGCTGGGTGGGCTGCTGGTGGAAGGTGGGGGCGAATTCGCCGGGCCGGCGCGCGCGGTGATCGGCCTGGGCTTGAATGTGCGCATGCCTGCGGCCAGCGCTGGGGCGATCGATCAACCTTGGACCGACCTGACGACGCTGGCCGCCACGACGGTATCGCGCAACGCCATCGCTGCGCTAGTGCTGTCGCATCTGCTGCCAGCGCTGGCGTTGTTCGATGAGCAGGGACTGTCGCCGTTCCTGCCGCGCTATGCCGCGCTTGATCTATTGGCCGGGCGCGCGGTGCGTATCGACGACGGTGGTGTGGTGCGTGAGGGAGTGGCGCTGGGACTGGCCGAGGATGGCGCGTTGCGGGTGGCGTTCGCCGATGGCGAGCGGCCGCTGCATGCCGGCGACGTCAGCGTGAGGCCGGTATGAGTGATTGGTTGTTCGACCTGGGCAATTCGCGTTTCAAATTCGCCGCGTTGGAGCACGGCCAGCTAGGGCCGGTGCAGGCGTGGCCGCACGGTGCCGAAGCGATGGACATGGCGGCGGTGGCGGCCTTGCCGAGCGGCGCTACCGCGTATGTCGCCAGCGTCGCCGCACCCACTTTGAGGGCCGTGGTGCTGGAGGCGCTGGAGGCCCGCTTTGCACAGGTGCAGGTGGTACGGACCACGGCCGTCTGCGCCGGCGTTCGTATTGCCTATGTGCAGCCGCACTCTTTCGGGGTGGACCGTTTTCTGGCATTGCTCGCCGCGCATGGTCAAGGCGACGTGCTGGTGGTCGGTGTCGGTACCGCGTTGACGATCGACCTGCTCGATCGCGATGGCCTGCACCGTGGTGGTCGCATCGCGCCGTCCCCGACCACGATGCGTCAAGCCCTGCAACACCGCGCCGCGCAACTGCCGGCCGAGGGTGGCATGTATCACGAATTCGCCGCCGACACCGCCGATGCATTGGCGTCGGGATGCGATGGCGCCGCGCTGGCGCTGATCGAGCGCAGCCTGCAGCAAGCCGACGCGTTGCTGGGGCGGTGGCCGCGGCTACTGTTGCATGGCGGCGGTGTATCACCCCTGTTGCACGCGCTGCCGACGGCGGAGTTGCGCGCCTCGCTGGTCCTGGAGGGTTTGGCGCTGTGGGCGCAGGCGCATGCGGTACCCAGGGATGCTCGGTAGACTCTGGCCATGCTCGTTCGTGCTCTGCTCGTCGTCCTGACGACACTCAATCTCGGCGTCGCGTTGTGGTGGGCGATGCAGTCGCCTGCCCCGCTGACCACGCCGTTGCCGGCATTGCCGGTCGGGGTGGCGACATTGCAATTGGTGCAGCCACCATACGCTGAGGCACCGCCACCGCCCGACGACGCCCCTGCGGCGAGTGTAACGGCTGCGGAAGCCACGGTGCTGTCGGTGCCTGCTGGTACCGAAAAGGCGGTTGCTGTTGGCGCAGCTGAGGTTCCGTCGCCTTCGGCCGCTGTCGCGACGGAACAACAACCAGTCGCGACGCCTGCGCCCGCCGCACCTGTCTGTCTGAGCTTGGGGCCGTATGCGGACCGCGCGACCGCCGAGGCCGCGCTCGCCGCAGTGCCGGCGACGCAGGCGCATCCGCGCGAGGTTGCCGATAGCGGTACCACCACGTTCCGTGTGTTGCTGCCGGTCATCGGTGGTGAGGACGGCCTCAGGGTCGCCACCGAGCGCATCGCCGCTGCCGGCATTGGCGATTACTACCCGATTCACCAGGGCGAGACCGGCAACGCCATCGCCCTGGGCCAGTACCGCAGCCGCGAAGGTGCCCAGCGCCGCATCGCCGAACTGGCCCTTGCCGGCGTCAACGCCGACCTGATTCCCGGCACTGGCCACACGCAATGGTGGCTGGACTTGCGCGTTGACTCGGCAGCACAGGCGGCGGCGCTGCGCCGGCACCTTGGCAGTGTGCGGCAACACCCGTTGGATTGCGCCACGTTGCGCTAGAATAGCGCTTGCATGCAGTGGCCACCGAGCGATAACGGTGCATACTGCGCCATCTCGCATGCCCGTGTGGTTCTTCATTGCCGCTTTAGCTCAGTCGGTAGAGCAACTGATTTGTAATCAGTAGGTCGTCCGTTCGATTCGGACAAGCGGCACCATTCTTTCCAAGTAAAAACAGCCAGTTGCGCGAGCGCTGCCGATCTGGCTTCGTGCTCTGGCCTGAGGTTGGTGCCTAACCGGTACCGACATGTTCCTGGCTGGCGCTGCCCTAGCTCTTCTCGACGGCCTTCCGAACGCAGCATTCGTGCAACCACGACACCTGCCACGACGCTTTCCGGCCAACCGTGAGCGGCTTGGAGAACGTGCCGGCCTTCATGTCCCGGTAGATTTTCTGCTTTCGGCTGGCTTGGTGCCTCCATTGCGCGCGGCAGCGGTGCAAGTTATTCGCGTTCACTCTCCGCCATGGCCGCCTCCATGCGTTTGGAGCATGCGATCGGCGAATCGCTAGGTGGCTTCGCTGCATTTTTTTCATGCTTGCCCATGACCCAGGCCATAGCAATGATGGCGATGCGCTAGCGAAAGGATGTGCTCGCGTAGCTCAACGTTGCGATCTTCGCGCACGCACTAGCGCTATTGCCGATGGCTAGCAAGGCCGGGGCTCGCTGACACCACGTCCGATCCACTCGCGCACCAGCGAAAGACATAGTGGTGTGCGCACCATTTTTTCGCAGTGCATCCTTAGATCGGGTCGTTCCTGGACATTTCATGTCCATGAAAAATACTGAATCCGGAGGTATCCATACGCAGCAAGCGTTATGCGGATGAATGCAAGGCGGTCCGTCGCCGGCTTTTTTCCCGCTGGGGGCCGGCAAGCGCAGCCTCGGGGGACCGCATGATAAGGTGGCAATAGCCGCGTATCCTGCGCTTATGGCGGTGGCGGGGCATGCCTAAAAATCCCACGCACCGCCTGCTCCCGCCAGCACCTGGCCCACCTTCGATCACACAACGCCCGCCATGCCCGACTATCGCTCCAAGACTTCCACCCACGGCCGCAACATGGCGGGCGCCCGCGCACTGTGGCGCGCCACCGGCATGCAGGACGCCGATTTCCACAAGCCGATCATCGCCATCGCCAATTCCTTCACCCAGTTCGTGCCGGGCCACGTCCACTTGAAGGATCTCGGCCAGTTGGTCGCGCGCGAGATCGAGCGCGTCGGCGGCGTGGCCAAGGAGTTCGACACCATCGCCGTGGACGATGGCATCGCCATGGGCCATGACGGCATGCTGTACTCGCTGCCCAGCCGCGAGATCATCGCCGACTCGGTGGAGTACATGGTCAATGCGCATTGTGCAGATGCGCTGGTGTGCATCTCCAACTGCGACAAGATCACGCCCGGGATGTTGATGGCCGCCTTGCGCCTCAATATTCCTACCGTGTTCGTTTCCGGCGGGCCGATGGAAGCGGGCAAGACCAAACTCGCCGATCACAACCTGGACTTGATCGATGCGATGGTGATCGCCGCCGATCCCAATGCCTCGGACGAAAAAGTCGCCGAATTCGAGCGTAGCGCCTGCCCCACCTGTGGCTCGTGCTCGGGTATGTTTACCGCCAACTCGATGAATTGCCTCACCGAAGCGCTTGGCTTGGCCCTGCCCGGCAATGGCACCGTGGTCGCCACGCATGCCGATCGCGAGCAGTTGTTTCTCAAGGCTGGACGCACCGCCGTCGAGTTGTGTCACCGTTGGTACGGTGCAGAAGATCCGACCGCCCTGCCGCGTGGCATCGCGACTTTCAAAGCCTTTGAAAATGCGATGACCCTGGACATCGCCATGGGTGGTTCCACCAACACCATCTTGCACTTGCTCGCCGCCGCGCAGGAAGCCGAGGTGCCATTCACCCTGCAAGACGTGGATCGTCTGTCGCGGCGCGTGCCGCAGCTGTGCAAGGTCGCGCCGAACACGCCGAAGTACCACATCGAGGACGTGCACCGCGCCGGCGGCATTGTCGCCATCCTCGGTGAACTGGCGCGTGGCGGCTTGCTGCACACCGATCAATCCACCGTGCACAGCCGCAGTCTGGCTGACGCCATCGCTCAATGGGATGTCGTGCAGAACAACGACGATGCCGTGCACACGTTCTACAAGGCTGGTCCGGCAGGGATTCCCACGCAGATTGCCTTCAGTCAGGCCACGCGCTGGCCGAGCCTGGATACCGACCGCGCCGCCGGTTGTATCCGCGCGGTGGCACACGCCTATTCGCAGGAAGGTGGCTTGGCGGTGCTGTATGGCAATATCGCCCGCGACGGCTGCGTGGTGAAGACCGCTGGCGTGGACGAATCGATCCACGTCTTCGAAGGTAACGCCAAGGTCTTCGAGAGCCAGGAAGCAGCGGTCAAAGGCATCCTGGCCGACGAAGTGCAGGCCGGCGACGTGGTGGTGATCCGCTACGAAGGCCCCAAAGGCGGCCCCGGCATGCAGGAGATGCTGTATCCCACCTCGTATCTGAAGTCCAAGGGCCTGGGCAAACAATGCGCGCTGCTCACCGACGGCCGTTTCTCCGGTGGCACTTCCGGTCTGTCCATCGGCCACGCCTCACCCGAAGCCGCGGCTGGCGGTGCCATCGGCCTGGTCCGCGACGGCGACAGGATCCTCATCGATATCCCCAAGCGCCGCATCGATCTGCTGGTCTCCGACGAGGTACTGGCTGCCCGCCGCGCCGATCAGGATGCCTGTGGCTGGAAACCGGCCGAACCGCGTCCGCGCAAGGTCAGCACCGCGCTGAAGGCGTATGCGCTCCTGGCCACCAGTGCCGACAAGGGGGCGGTGCGGGATCGGGCAATGCTGGAGGGGTGACGTCGATTACGCTGCCGCATCGGATCGACTGCTCTGGCTCACATGTTGGCGCAACACCCCGCAGATCGGCTCGCCTCGTGGGCACCATGATGTCGCGCCACAAACTCGATCGGGACCGGAAGCTGTGGTCGATCTCCGCGTGGGCCGCATCGCACTGCCCTGCACGACATGCTGCTGCGTACAACCTATGGAGATGAGGTCATTGCTTTTACTGGCGTTCTGCTCGTCGACGAATAGGACAGCGTGCTCGTCATCGCCAAAAGATCGTTGAAATTCCGCCAATGCCAATGCCAATGCGCAGCACACATTGAGAAACGCCTCAAAATCATGTTGATGGCGTTTTCTTGATCTTGTGGTTTTATTGGTCCCATCCGAAATACGGTGCTTGGCGAAAATCGCTTCGTTTGATTTTTAGTGACTCCAAGCCCGATGTATGGCTCATATCAATGTGCGCTTTCATCGCGAAGGCGCACTGGTTGCAGCTCTTTCGTCTGGTGCAGTTTCCGATCTCACTCACAGTCCTCAGCATGGATCGAGCTGGGCGCGGTCATGATCCTAGCGTCGACGATCAGGCCGCCACCCAGACTCCGGCCCTTGCCCCACCGCGATGGGTTGACTCGGTCGAGCAGCGCGATTGCGCTATCAAACCACCGAGGCCACCTGCCACACTGGTAATCTTCTACCATCGTCCACTGGCGTGGCGTTACTGTGTCCATCACGATCAACTTCGATCTGTACCCATATGAACACCACGGCCCCCAGCATTGCATCTCCTCTACGGCTATTCGTGGCACGTGTCCTGGTCGTCATGACGCTCGGCGGGTTGGCGTTGCTGGCCTGGCAATTGTCCGAACTGCTGTTGATCGTGTTCGGTGCCATCGTCGTCGGTGTGCTGTTGCACGGCCTGGCGTCCGTACTATGTAAACGGCTGCCGGTACCGGAGTGGGTAGCGCTTGCGTTGGTGATCTTGTCGTTGCTGCTGGCGTTGTCGGCAATCGTGCTGCTGTTCGGCTCGGAAGTCGCAGCGCAGATCGATGCCTTCCGTACCACCCTGCCGGCAGCCTGGAACAAGTTCCATGCCTGGTTACAATCCGGCCCGCTGGGGCCGCAGATTGATCGTATCCCCGAACAATTACGCAATGGTGCATCGACCCTGGCCGCGCATGCCGGCGCCATCGTCATGTCCGCTGGCGGCGGCCTCACCAACGCGGTGCTGATGATGGTCGGCGGCATCTATCTGGCCGCGCAACCACGGCTGTATCGGCAAGGGTTGCTGCGGCTGCTGCCGCGCGACCAGCGTGGTGTTGCCGATGCGGCCTTGGGAGCCAGCGGCCAGGCCCTGCGTGCCTGGCTTGCCGGTCAACTGTTGGCGATGGCGGTGATCGGCACGTTGACCGGGGTGGGCTTGTGGCTGCTGGATGTGCCAGTGGCACTTGGGATTGGCTTGCTGACCGCGTTGCTGGACTTCATTCCGATCGTCGGCCCGATCGCGGCGGCGGTCCCGGCGATTTTGCTGGGCTTCACCGTCAGTCCGCAGGTGGCGCTGGGTGCGTTACTGCTGTTCGTGGTGCTGCAGCAACTGGAGGGGCATGTGCTGCAACCGCTGATCCAGGCACGCGCGGTGGATCTGCCCCCGGCGCTGCTGCTGTTCTCGTTGTTCGGGATCGGCATGCTGTTCGGGCCGATGGGTGTGGTCCTGGCAGCGCCCCTCACGGTTGTGACCTACGTGCTGATCAAGCGCCTGTACGTCCAGCATGCGCTGGGCGATGCCGAGGCAGCCGAGTCCGCCGCGCCGACGGCGTGATGCGGGCCAGGGAGAGCCGGTGGTCGTCGCGCGGCTGAACCCGCATGACGCGATTCCAAGAGCCTGTGAGACGCATACTGAACGCGTCATACATCTCTCGCGCCATGTGCTTCCGATTGTCATTCACCCAGCCCACACTGGCGGGTGCCCTTTCCCGCCGTTCGTGACATCGTGAAAAAATCGCCTCAGGACCCGACGTCCACACCCACCGACCCCACTCCCGAGAACCCGCAACGCCGGCGCCTGCTCGGTGGCATGGCCTTGGCCGGCGGCGCGCTGGCGATTGGTCCGGCGCAGGCGCACACCGACACCGCGCGGCACAAGCCCCAGCGTGCGCTGTCGGCGACTGCGGTGGACCGGCACTTGCGGGAAAAGATCCAGCATGTCGTGGTGATTTACGCGGAAAACCGCAGCTTCAACAACTTGTTCCCGGATTTTCCCGGACTGCAACACCCAATGTCGCAGGTGACGCCGGCGCAGGCGCGGCAGGTCGACCGCGATGGCAATGTCCTGGATGTCCTGCCGCCGATCTGGGGCGGATTGGCACCAGAGGAACAAGTGGTGGAGCACCGTCGCTACAAGATCGGCGAGGACGCGATTGGGCCGTTGCCCAACGCGCCCTATCCACTGCGCACGGCCGATGGCAAGCCCTTGCCGCATGGCGTGGTGACCCGCGATCTGGTCCACCGGTTTTACGAGAACCAGATGCAGATCAACGGTGGCCGCAACGACCGCTTCGCGGCCTGGAGCGATGCCGGTGGTTTGGTGATGGGCCACTATGGCGATGCCCCGGCGACCTTGCGGCTGTGGAGCCTGGCGCGCGAGTACACGCTGTGCGACAACTTCTTCATGGGCGCGTTTGGCGGTTCGTTCCTCAATCACCAATACCTGGTGGCCGCACAAGCACCGTATTACCCGAACGCCGATAAGAGCCCGGCGCGGCTGCAAATCAGCAAATTGGCCAGCGACCGGCCCGACGAAATCCATCTGGCGGAGCAGGAAGATTCGCCCGGTTCCGCCCTCAACGGCAAACCGCGCTTCGTGCGCAGTGGCGCGTTGACCCCGGATTTCTGGGCGATCAACACCATGAGTCCGCCGTTCCAACCCAGCACCAGCCAGGATCCGACGCGCCGGGATTACGCCGCAGCGGACAGTCCCAACACCTTGCCGCCGCAGACCCATCGCCACATCGGCGACGCACTCGACGCCAAGGGCGTGGAGTGGGCGTGGTATGCCGGCGGCTGGGGTCTGGCAGTGCAAGGCAAGGGCGACACCGGCGACACCAGCGAGTTCCCGACCAGTCCTAATTTCCAGATTCACCACCAGCCGTTCAACTACTTTGCCAATCTCGCCCCCGGTACGCCTGCGCGTGCGCGACGCTTGCGCGACGGTGGGCTGGGCGACAGTGCTCCGGAGAACCGCTTCCTCGCCGACGTGCAGGCCGGCACGCTACCAGCCGTCACCTTCTACAAGCCGCAGGGCAACCTCAACATGCATGCCGGCTATTCCGATGTGGCCGCGGGTGATCGCCACATCGCGATGGTGATCGATGCCCTGCGCAATAGTCCGCTGTGGGAGAAGACCGTCGTCTTCATCACCTTCGACGAAAACGGTGGCTGGTGGGATCACGTAGCGCCACCGAAAGCCGACCGCTGGGGTCCTGGCTCGCGTATCCCGGCACTGGTCGTCTCGCCTTACGCCAAGCGTGGTCATGTCGATCACACCGTGTACGACACTGGCTCGATCCTGCGCTTCATCAGCCGCCGTTTCGGGCTGGAGAAACTACCTGGTCTGGCCGAGCGGGAGCGGACGATGCAGGCCGCCAGTGGCGTGGTCCCGGGCGATCTGACCGCTGCGCTGGACTTCGGCTAAGCCAGGTCGGAGGCCACCCTGCGAGCAGCAGCACGCCGCTGCGAGCGTGCTGCATGCGGCGGATTGCATCGGCAGTGGTGTAGCGGCAGAACCGGCTCAACCGGCGCTGACGCTCACCCCGCCGCGCTGGCGGCGGAACAGCAGCAACGTGCAGCTCAGGCCGATCAGCGCCGCCAGCGACAGCCACAACGCTGGCGCGGCCGGGCTGTGGGTGGTGTGGATCAGCCACGTGCACACGACCGGTGTGAAACCGCCCATCGTCGCCGTGGCCAGACTGTAGGCCAACGAAAAACCGGTGGTGCGTACCTCTGTCGGCATCAATTCGGTCAAGGCCACCACCATCGCGCCGTTGTAGGTGCCATACAGGAGCGACAGCCATTCGCCGACCAGCAGCAGCCGCGCGAACGAAGGAGCATCGACCAGCCAACGTAGCGCCGGCCACACCGTCAGCAGCATGGTCACTGTGGCGAACACCAGCAACGGCTTGCGACCGATGCGATCACTCAGCGCGCCCATTACCGGCAGCCACAGAAAGTTCGATAGACCGATGCAGCCGGTGACCACCAGGCTGTCCAGCTCGCTCAAGTGCAGCTCCGAGCGGCCGTAGGTCGGCATGTAAGCGGTGATCAGATAGAACGACACCGTGGTCATCAGCACCAGCCCGACGCTGGCCATCACCAGCCCGGCGTTGGCGCGCAGGGACCGGGCGATGCCAGCCATGTCCGGTGCCTGGCGCGCGGCGAACTCCGGTGTTTCTTGCAGCGAACGGCGGATCAGGAAGATCAACGGCACGATCAGGCTGCCGATGAAGAACGGCACGCGCCATCCCCAACTGTCCATCATGCTCTCGGGCAACAGCGTATGCAGGCCGACGCCGAGTGCCGCAGCAAACACCACCGCGACCTGCTGGCTGGCCGATTGCCAGGCCACATAAAAACCGCGCCGGCCCGGCGTGGCGATCTCGGCCAGATACACCGACACCCCGCCCAGTTCCGCGCCAGCAGAAAAGCCCTGTAGCAGACGGCCCAGCAACACCAGCACCGGCGCGAGCATGCCGATGCTGGCGTAACCGGGCATAAAGCCGATCAGCAACACACCCAAGGACATCAGGCCCAGGGTCAGGATCAGACCCTTGCGACGCCCATGCCGGTCGATGTAACCGCCCAGCACCAAAGCGCCGATCGGACGCATCAGGAAGCCCGCGCCGAACGTCGCCAGCGACATCATCAGCGAGGCGAATGCGCTGTCTGAGGGGAAGAACGCATGACCGATGGCGGTGGCATAGAAGCCATAGACCATGAAGTCGTACATCTCGAGAAAATTGCCGGTGACCACACGGAACACTGCGGCGGCGCCATGCGGTGAAGCATTCATCGGGGCAGTGGGAGTATCGGAAGACGTCATCGGTCGTGGTCTGCTGAAGATTAAGAGTCATCGCCGCGCAACAACACGCAAACGCTGCGGCCGGACTTGCGCGCTGTCACAGTACAACACGCCATATATGCCCACCGCTAGATGTAACACGTCATGCTCGGGAGCTACGGTGGCGGAGGTCATATCCACAACAGTCTATCCATGCAGTGGTGCTCAGGCTTCTGAAGACATTGCAGATGAAACGGTCGAGCAAGACAGCACGCTTGCATCGGACCGATGATGACCGGGCTTTTCCTGTTGTGGATGCCCAATGACGACCGTGTTGGGGTAGTAACAGTCAAATGATTTATCGGGAGAGTGAGTTGCTTTTATTAGCCGATGAGTGGGTTTGAGGCTGGCGAGGCGGTGTGTGTCGTGGTTTCGACCATCGATGCACCTCAGCAGCGCCGTCCTGGCGGCAACGCTGCGAGTTGCAGATGTTAAAGCAACAGGATCCGGGTGGGGATGTCGTAAATTTGCAGGGAGGGCGTTAACCGCAGCGCTTGCGGATACCGGATGAGCCCGTCTGTCAAGCCTGCATCCGCTGCGTGGATGAATGCCATCGCACCGACGTGGAGCGCCACCCTTGGCGTTGGCGAGGTGATCCCCATACCGTGCGGTGCCGGCAGTGGGCCGGTCCTCACATCCGGATACGCGTATGACTCCGCAAGAGCAGCAGCTTCTCGAAGACTTCCTGGCGCGCTTGCGCAGCGCCAGCGGGGTGGTCAAAGACCCGCAGGCCGACGCGTTGATCCATGCGCGTCTGGCAGATCAGCCCGATGCGGCTTATTTGCTGGTACAGCGATCATTGTTACTGGAACACGCGCTGGAGGCCGCCAAGGCGCAGATCGCGCAGTTGCAGCAAGCCACCCCACCGCCGCCGCCAGCGACCAGTTTCCTGGGCCAGGGCTTCAATGCCGCGCCACCGCCGGTGCCGTCCGCGCCTGCGCCTGCGGCACCTGGGTGGCGGGAGCGTTTGTTCGGTGGTGGCGCGGCGACGCCCGAACCTGCGCCTGCGGCGGCCCGTGGTCCAAGCTTCCTCAGCACGGCCGCCACCACCGCAGCCGGCGTGGCCGGCGGCATGTTCTTGTTCGAAGGTGTGGAAAGCCTGCTGGGTGGGCGCCACGGTGGCTTCTTCGGCGGTGGTGGTGGTGGACAGCAGGGGGTCGTGGTCGAGAATGTCACCAACAACTACTACGACGCACCGATGCAGGATGATCAGGACGTAAGCCAGGATGATCAGGACGATACCGACATGGGCGGCGACGACTGGGTCTGAGAGGCGTCGGGTATCGGGCATTGCCGGCGCCTCGGTTCACCTGCGCCGAGTGCTTCGGTCCAAGTGCCGTCATGATCGGCGCGTGCGCAGGCGATGCGCACGCGCCGATTCAGTGTGGTCGCCGCGACAGGGCGCGACAAAGCGTGCGCGATCTCTGCGCCATTGGGGTTAGGCCGTCGCCGCTGGCATGTGGTCGTCCGTGGCAGTGGCGTTCTCGTTGTCGAGTGGACACGCGTATTTCCCGGACCGGGGGGCGGATCGCCATGAGACACCGTCTGCCTCGCATCGACACGAGACGGCCACCATCGCCACGATGCGATGTCGTGGTTGTCCGCATGCCGCTGCATGCGCGGTGATTGTGCGTAGTTGCGCATCAGAGTGCGGCAATATGCACAAGTGCCTGCGGTTGCGGGCGCGCACAATGCCTGGGCGCTGCGCGTCGCACGATGACGTGCGGCTTTCCGCCATCTGACGAGTGCTCTATGCCCCAGTCCCGGTTTCCGCAACGCGTGGGCGTTGTGTTGTTCCTTGCGCTGCTGTTCGTGGCGTGCCCGATGCGGTCGCTGCACGCGCAGGCCACGCGCTATCGCGAGGCGCCGCCGCTGCTGCTCGGTGCGGCCTGGTATCCGGAACAGTGGCCGGAGCCGCAATGGGAGCACGATCTGGCGCTGATGGAAGCCGCGCATGTGCGCATGGTGCGGATCGGTGAGTTCGCCTGGAGCCGGATGGAGCCGCGCGAAGGGCATTACGACTTTGCCTGGATGGACCGCGCGATTGCCGCCGCCGCCCGCCATCACATCATGGTGGTGCTGGGGACCCCGACCGCCGCGCCGCCGGCATGGCTGACCCAGGCCTATCCGGAGACCTTGCGGGTGAGTCAGGACGGTGTGCGTGACGAACACGGCAACCGGCAGCATTTCTCCTTCGCCAGTACGCGCTACCGTCGGTTCGCGCACGCCATCGCCGAGCAGATGGCCCAGCGCTATGGTCACACTGCCAATGTGGTCGGCTGGCAACTGGATAACGAGTATGCGCAGGCCTCGTTCGATCCCGAGGCCAAGGCGCAGTTCCACGCGTGGCTGCAACGCAAGTACGGCAGCATCGACGCATTGAACCAGCGCTGGGCGACCGCGTATTGGAGCCAGACCTACAACGATTTCGGGCAGATCCCGGTGCGCGAAAACGAAGAGAACCCGGCCTTGCTGCTGGAGTGGAAGCGCTTCGTCAGCGACACCTGGGCCGATTATTCGCGCAACCAGATCGAGGCGATCCGCCCGCATGCCGATCCGCGCCAGTTCATCACCACCAATACCATGGGCTGGTTCGCTGGTTTCGATGCCTACACCGTGCATGCTCCGCTCGATATCGCCGCCTGGGACGATTACGTTGCCGGCGAGCGCTACGATTGGGTGGACAATGCCGTGCGTCACGATCTTGCCCGTGGTTACAAGCGGCGCAATTTCTGGGTGATGGAAACCCAGCCGGGTTTCGTCAACTGGCGTCCGACCAACATGGCGTTGCACAAGGGCGAAGTGCGGGCGATGGCATGGCAGGCGGTGGCGCATGGCGCCGATGCGGTGTCGTACTGGCAGTGGCGCGCCGCGCCCAACGGGCAGGAGGAATACCACGGCACGCTGGTCGGCGCCGATGGCGAGCCGGTGCCGGTGTATGCCGAGATCCAGCAGATCGGTGCCGAGTTCGCCAAGGCCGGTGCCGCGCTGGCGGGGACCACACCGCAGGCGCAGGTGGCCTTGATCAACGACTTCGACAGCCGTTGGGCAATCGGTTTCCAGAAGCATGCGGCCGATTTCGATCCGGTCGCGCAGATGAAGGCGTTTTATCGTCCGCTGCGGCAGCAGGCGCAGGTGGTCGACGTGGTTTCGGCGCTGGCACCGCTGGATGGCTACAAGTTGGTGGTGGCGCCTTCGCTCAACGTACTCAGCCAAGTGCAGATAGAGCGGCTCAAGGCCTATGTCGAACACGGTGGGCATTTGGTGTTGGGGCCGCGCAGCGGCATGAAAAACAGCGACAACGGCCTGTATCCGCAGCGCCAGCCCGGTCCGCTGGCGACGTTGCTCGGTGGCCGTGTGCAGCAGTTCTACGCCTTGGAGACAGCGATTCCGGTTGTCGGCGACGGCGCCGATGGCAACGCCAAGATCTGGGCGGAACAGTTGCAGGCGACCCGGTCCGACACCGATGTACCGATGCACTATGGCACGGCCAACGGTTGGTTGGATGGTGCTCCGGCGCTGTTGACGCGGCGTGTCGGCAAGGGCCGTATCACCTATGTCGGGGCTTGGTTCGACGAGGCCACGCAGGATCGCCTCACCGCTGCGTGGTTGCGTCAGGCGCAGGTGCGTGCGCCGCTGGCGGATGTGCCGGCGGAAGTGGAGGTGGGCGTGCGTAGCGCTGGCGCGCGCCGTATCGTGGTGCTGATCAATCACGGTACGGTTGCGCAGACGGTGCGCCTGCCGGTACCGATGCGCTCGCTGTTGCATGCGGACGCCGCCAGCGAGGTGGTGCGTCTGGACCCTGACGACGTGGCGGTAATGGAGCAGGGCCGCTAAGCATGCGCCAAGCTCGTGGGCTCGTCCGCAGCGTTGCGGGAGATGGGGGGGCGCGTGCACACCGGCGTGGCGGTGAGTCTTGCGTGCGCTGGACGTGGATGTCGCAGCGCTGCAGAACCCTAGCCGCACGGCGCTGCCTACCGCGCTGGCGAACCAAGCGCAGACATCAGCGCGGGCGATCCTGCCGCCCGCGCTGTGTCTGTGTCATCCGCATGCTTAGACTCTCAACTCCCACCAAGTGCAACGCCGCGCAATCACGTAATGCATGCATGCCAATCGCGTCATGCACAGCAAAACTCCGCCGCCGGTTGGATTCTGCGTGGTGGCACTGACATCGGCAACGCGGCAGCCCGTGACGCGATTGGCAGTCGCGCGTATTAACGGTTGTTGTCTTTAACTTTACGGATAGATGTTTAGCATTGTGTTGGTAATATAAATAGTTGTACTAGTAATATTCTTGTTAGGCACTTTGTAATAATGCGAGGACAGGTTGTTTATACGCTGACCACCTCCTGTGCAGTCGGTTGAGCTCAAGGCATACACACTGTAACTATAGCCGTATAATATTGCTGGGCCATCGCTTTCACCGGGGCTTGCCACGGATATACACGCCCATCCGTTAGGATTATTTTCGTTTTGTATCCAAACGCCTTTCACGTTGGAGTTGTCGTTTTTTATATGAACCTGCACAGCTTGTGCGCTAAACGATGTGGAGGCACTTGCCGCCAGTGCGAACACGGTGCACAGCGCGGCTTTGCGGAAATGACGAGTGGCAGAATATGTTGTCATGATGATTGCGCTCAATTTGATGGGGGAATGCTGCTTGTTTGTCAACTGTTGGGGACACTGCACTAATGGAATGTGCTGGTAATTATTATTAAATTACTTGCCATTGCGTCTACCGCAAAGTAAATATTTATAGGAAATTTGGAGTAAGCTTCACAAATATATTGTGAAGCACCTGCTGCAACGGTTTCCAGGTGCAGCCGCATTGTTCCTGCCTGCCAAGAGGCGCACCATGGGATGCTACGCAATGCATGCTTAAACTCAACTTCCAAGAGCAACGCCGCGTAATCACCGCAATCACGTAGGGTGTATGTATGGGAGAAAAATATCGCCAGATGAGTTTCGAGGAACGCGCGTTGCTGCAGATCGAGCTCGGCAACGGTGCGAGCATCCGCCCCATTGCGCGCCGACTCGGACGAAGCGCATCCACGTTGTCGCGTGAAGTGATACGCCAGAACGAGCCTGTGTACACTGCCAGTCTCGTGGCAAAGCGCTATCGGCAGTATCCTAGCGCTTGTGTTGGAGGGCTTTACGCGACAGATGAAGAAACTTCCTCATTTTCTGCTTGGTAGCCTGACCTGCGATCTTGGTACTGAGATAATGGTTATCCAGAGCTGATGAAGCGACTGAACATCGCCTTTGATTCGCCGATCCGCATGCATCATGGCAACGGGGAGCAATGAGAATGTCAACGGACTGCTGCGCCGGTTGATGCCAAAGGGTCGGGACTTTCCCAGGCAAGTCAGGAATATCTCAACAACCTTGTTGACCTGATGAACGCTCGACCACGTCGCACGCTCGGCTGGAATACGCCAAATCGGGTGCTGGAAGAACAGATCACTCGATTCAACTGACGTGTTGCACTTGCACGTTCAGACGGCCACGCCCTGTGCCGCGAGCTTAGCGGCGTGTTGCCAGCACGCCATCCAGCGCCAGTTGCGTGGTGAATCCGGCTTTCTCCAGGCGCTTGGCGACTTCCCTGGGCACGTCGCGGCCACTGGTGAGCTTGTTCGGGCTGCCGGTGTAGTGGAACAAGCGGCCGCCGCGACGCAGCACGCGCGCGAGTTGATCGTAGAATGTCTGCGCGTAGAGTTCGCCGGCGATGCCGAAACGTGGCGGGTCGTGCAGGATCGCGTCCATCGCGGCATCGGTGATCCCGGTGATCGCTTCAACGATATCGGCATGGGTCAGTTGCAGGCGACCGTCGCTCGCGGCCGGGTCAGGCGACCATGGATTGAGCGTGCGCAGCCACAGCACGTTGGCGTTCTTTTCGAACGAGTGCATCCGCGCCACATCCGCCTCCAGCGCGCAGGCGGCGAAGTAGCCCAGCCCGCCGCAGGTGTCGAGCACTTGCTTGCCGCGTGGTTCGATCAGTGCGACTTTGTGCCGTGCATCTTCGAACGGCGACAACTGCGCGCTGGGCAGCATCTTGATGCCATCGATCTCGAATGTGGGCGCGCCCCATTCGGTCGGCACCAGCTTGATCAGCGCGTCGCCGAAACGCGAGACCGCCGCGAAGTCCTCGCCGTCCCAGTAGTAAAGCGTGCGGTCCTTGAGCTTGGGTGGGTAGGGATAGTTCTGCCCGCGCCACTGCCAGTGGTCGTCGGCGAGCTGTGCTTGTTGTTCGCTGCGCTGAAGATCCAGCGATCCTGACCAGAGGACGGCGCCTGCATCGCGCGCGGCGAGTAGCGCCGCAGCGAGAGGTTTGGTCAGCAGGGGGCCGCAGTAGTGGGTCACGTCGGATCTGCCGACGCGGACGGCGCGGCATGTTGTTCGGAAGCGGGAGCGCATCGTAACCGATGCGTCTGCGTCCGTGGCACCGTCGCAACGGTCGCGATCAGCCATGTCACCGTGCTGCTACCGCCTTGTGCGCGATCAGGATTCCAGCGGATAGCGCAATGCCAGGACTTGCGCGATCAGGGGTAAAGTGGCCGGATCCAGCGGTGTTTCGCAACGTGTTTCGGCCATGAAGTGGCCACCGCGACCGGCGGGGTTGAACGCGCGCACGCCGTCTTTGGGAATCGGACCTTCGATCCACCAGCCTGGTAGCGCCAGGGCCGGCTTCACCGGGATGGTCTGGCCAAGCGTGTGTTGCAAATGACGTCGTAGCCATTCGGCTTGCTGCTTGGCCTGCTTGATCGGTTGGTCGCTGCGAAAATCGGGGAATGCCAGGGATGTGCCGTCGTAGATCACCTTGAAGTGGTCCTTGCCATCGCCGGCGCGCGGCTTGCGAAACGACTTGGTTTCCACCGCATAGACGCTGGTCGCGCCGATGACGACATGATCCAGGTTGAAGCCGTCGCCTGGGACATCGTGAAACACAAGGCAACCGTGTGCTTGTAGCCTGTTCAACTCCTGCGCCGTATACAACTCTGCCCGTAGCCCCTGCAGTGCATCGCGTCGCCGTTTGCTATGTACGATGATGCGATACGCCGCCGTACTGCTGATCGCGACGAACACGGCGAGAAACAGTGCTTCTCCCAGCCCGAAACGAACATGTCGGATGTCGACATGCAGCAGGGCCCAGATGGACAGTAAATAAGGGCCGATCAAGACGGTCAGGGTGATTCCGTCGGTGATTTGATCGCCATGTTCTTCGATGCGTTTGCGCAATTGCTCGCCAGCGCCGTGGATGCGCTTATTGGCGATGGGGGAGCGCCGCCCGTCGCGTGCGCGCCATCTCCGATGCAGCGTCAACAGGCACAGGGTGATTGCCAATGGCGCCACGCTGATGGTCACCACGATCAAGATTGGAACGAACGTCATGACATCCATGTATGGGGCATGGGAAGCGAAGGGTGGAAGCTGGAATGCTAGCCTTGTGGTGTCAGGCGAGGGTGGACAAGTCGTCGTGGCCCTGGCGGAATCGGTATTGTCAGCGCCAGCTCAGCCGTATCCACAGCCACGGCGGCAGGCGCGCGGCAAAAGAGGGATACTGCAGCTCCTCCATCTGCAGGGCCTCGCGGTGTCGCGGCGGCCAAGGTCATTGATGCTCAAAGGTAAGGCAACCGTGTGCTTGTAGCCTGTTCAACTCCTGCGCCGTATACAACTCTGCCCGTAGCCCCTGCAGTGCATCGCGTCGCCGTTTGCTATGTACGATGATGCGATACGCCGCCGTACTGCTGATCGCGACGAACACGGCGAGAAACAGTGCTTCTCCCAGCCCGAAACGAACATGTCGGATGTCGACATGCAGCAGGGCCCAGATGGACAGTAAATAAGGGCCGATCAAGACGGTCAGGGTGATTCCGTCGGTGATTTGATCGCCATGTTCTTCGATGCGTTTGCGCAATTGCTCGCCAGCGCCGTGGATGCGCTTATTGGCGATGGGGGAGCGCCGCCCGTCGCGTGCGCGCCATCTCCGATGCAGCGTCAACAGGCACAGGGTGATTGCCAATGGCGCCACGCTGATGGTCACCACGATCAAGATTGGAACGAACGTCATGACATCCATGTATGGGGCATGGGAAGCGAAGGGTGGAAGCTGGAATGCTAGCCTTGTGGTGTCAGGCGAGGGTGGACAAGTCGTCGTGGCCCTGGCGGAATCGGTATTGTCAGCGCCAGCTCAGCCGTATCCACAGCCACGGCGGCAGGCGCGCGGCAAAAGAGGGATACTGCAGCTCCTCCATCTGCAGGGCCTCGCGGTGTCGCGGCGGCCAAGGTCATTGATGCTCAAAGGTGTGCTGCTCGGTTTCTCTTGTTACGCGGCCTATTCGATCAGCGATGCGTTCGTGAAAGGTCTGGACGGTACGCTGCCGGCCTATGAAGTGGTGTTTTTCGGTGCGCTGCTGATGCTCACGGCGCTGCCGTTCCTGAAGAAGCCGAGCGACCGCTGGCGCGAAGTGGTGGTGGCGCAGCGGCCGAGTATCTGGTTGTTGCGCGCCTTCACCGGTGCGGCTGGGAATCTCTCGGCGGTCACCGCGTTCACCTTGTTGCCGATGGCCGAGGCGTTCGCGTTGATCTTCCTGATGCCGATCTTCGTCACTGTATTGTCGGTGTTGCTACTCAAGGAGGAGGTGCACTGGCGGCGCTGGCTGGCGGTGATCGTGGGTTTCATCGGTGTGCTGATCGTGTTGCGCCCAGGGTTCCGGCACCTGAGCGAGGGGCATGTCGCGGCCATCGTCTGCGGATTGGTGGGCGCGGTATCGGTCATCAGCCTGCGTATGGCCGGGCCGGGCGAGAAGCGGTTGACTCTCTACGGTGCCAGCGTGTTTGGGCCGTTGCTGATGGGCGCGTTGTTAATGTTGCCGCACTTCGTCTGGCCGACGCTGACGCAATGGGGGTTGTTGATCGGCTACGGTTCGTTGGCCGGACTGGCGGCGATCTTCATGATGCGTGCTTCGCACGCCGCGCCGGTCAGCGCGGTCGCGCCGACCCAGTACAGCCAGATGCTATGGGCCATCGGCTTCGGCTACTGGGTGTTTCACGATCACCTGGATTGGCCGATGGCGGTGGGGATCGCGTTGATCCTGGGTGCCGGGTTGTTCACGCTCGTGCGTGAGGAAAAAGTCACCCAATGGTGGCGGCGGACCAAGATCGTGTAAGCGAATCGTCTCACCGCTTCGAGCGCGCCAATGCGGGGCCTGCACACGGGCATGTCCGCGGCCAGGCCGGCCTGGATCAGGAAATCGCCGATATGTCCGCATGCGCAGCACGTCGATGCTGTGCGTTCAAGGATGAAGTGCGGCAGCGGCACATGCGAGGCACGGCATCGGGCCGGCCGCATCGGCGCTGCGGCACGGTCCTCGTGTCTGCCGACCGTCACGACCATCGGATGGATTTCCTTCTATCGAACAGGAGCGTGTGATGAGCAACAATGCGATGGAGCAATTGCTCGATGCGACACATGGGGCCATGACCAATGTGCGTGTGGTGGCGGGTGTGGTTGGCGCGGACGCCGTGGTGCGTCACGGGTCCGGATTCTCGGTGACGCATGTCAGCACCGGGCATTACCGAGTGAATTTTCAACCGCCGTTCCAGGTACTGCAAGGCGCCTCGGTCACACAGATCTACGGCGCAGACGGCAATACGTGCGATAACGCGGTCATCATCCTTGTGGAGGCGACGCAGTTGCTGCTCAAGACCGGCGATGGGGGTGGCAATCAATCCGACCGCGATTTCACTTTCGTGGTGATCGGGCAGGGTGGTGCGCCGGCCTGATTCGGATTGCTTCGGCATTCCCGGTGGCGACGTCGTTGGGGATGTCTGGGGTCCATTGTTCGCCTGTGTCGCTGGCGCGCGCTGCCGCCATCTTTTATGTTTGTAGGCCATTCCCTCGCGATGGCCTGTGCCCATGACCGATCCATCCGCTCAGCCCGACCACCTGCAGCGCAGCCTGTCCAACCGTCACTTGCAGTTGATCGCGATCGGCGGCGCGATCGGCACCGGCCTGTTCATGGGCTCGGGCAAGACCATCAGCCTGGCCGGGCCGTCGATCCTGTTCGTGTACCTGATCATCGGGGTGATGCTGTTCTTCGTGATGCGCGCGATGGGCGAGCTGCTGCTGTCGAACCTGGAATACAAGTCGTTCATCGATTTCTCCACCGATCTGCTTGGTCCGTGGGCCGGGTTCTTCTGCGGCTGGACCTACTGGTTCTGCTGGATCATCACCGCCATCGCCGACGTGATCGCGATCGCCGCCTACGCGCAGTTCTGGTTCCCGACGCTGGTACCGTGGATTCCGGCGATGGTGTGCGTGTTGTTGCTGTTGAGCTTGAATCTAGTGACGGTGAAGCTGTTCGGCGAAATGGAATTCTGGTTCGCGTTGATCAAGCTCGTCGCCATCTGCGCGCTCATCCTCACCGGCGCTGGCTTGGTCGCCTGGGGTTTCCACACGCCGTCCGGGCACGTGGCCTCGTTGGCGAACCTGTGGAACGATGGTGGTCTGTTCCCGAAGGGGCTGGATGGCTTCTTCGCCGGTTTCCAGATCGCGGTGTTCGCTTTTGTCGGCATCGAACTGGTCGGCACCACCGCCGCCGAGACCGCCGACCCACGCCGCAACCTGCCCAAGGCGATCAATTCGATTCCGGTGCGGATCCTGGTGTTTTATGTGTTGGCATTGGTGGCGATCATGGCGGTGACGCCGTGGCGGCAGGTGGTGCCGGGCAAGAGCCCGTTCGTGGAATTGTTCGTGCTCGCCGGTGTGCCCGCTGCCGCCAGTCTGATCAACTTCGTGGTGCTGACCTCCGCTACCTCTTCAGCCAATAGTGGCATCTTCTCCACCAGCCGCATGCTCTATGGCCTGGCCGAAGAGCGGCACGCGCCGCGTGGTTTTGCTCGGCTTTCGCACGCGGCGGTGCCGGCGCGTGGGTTGCTGTTTTCGTGCGCATGCCTGCTCGGCGGCACGCTGTTGATGTATCTGATCCCGAATCTGGTCACCGCCTTCACCTTGGTCACGACGTTGGCGGCGGTGTTATTTATGTTTGTCTGGTCGCTGATCCTGTGTGCGTACATTGCTTACCGGCGCAAGCGCCCGCAGGTGCATGCGGCGTCCGCCTTCAAGATGCCCGGTGGCGTGGTGATGTGTTGCGTCTGCCTGGCGTTCTTCGCCTGCGTCCTGGCGTTGTTGACTCTGCAGGCCGACACCCGTCAGGCATTACTGGCCAGTCCGGTGTGGTTCCTGATCCTCGGCGTGGGGTATGCGCTCAAGTGTCGCAACGAGGCTGCTTGAGGCCATGCGTGTGCGGCTGCCGTTGACGCTGCGCGCCCGGCAGCGGATGCTCGCGTTCTTGCCGTCTGCGAGCCGCGCCCGATGATGACGATCCACCGCATTGGCGGAACGACCGACGCACCACTGTGCTGGGTGGATCTGTGTCAGCCCAGTACCGAGGAGTTGGCTGAAGTCGATCGCAAGGTCGGCTTTGCCGTGCCTACGCGTGCGGCGATCAGCGAGATCGAATTCAGTAGCCGCGTGCGGATTGAACGCGATGTGGTGTTCCTCAATGTGCCGCGCTTCCAGGACGACGACGGTCCGACTGCGCCGCTCGGCTTTGCCGTGTCGCCACGGGTACTGGTGACTCAACGCGAGCAGCCGATGGGCTCGCTGGATGCAGTGGCCGCGCAGTTGCAGCGCAGCCCGTGCCGCAGCAGCGACGACCTGCTGCTGCGCCTGCTCGATCAACTCGTCGGACGCTTGGCCGACCGGCTGGAAGCGCTGGAGGTGCAGATCACCGAGACCACGCGTTTAGCATTCGACAAACCGCATGCGCGTCACAAGGCGCGCCATCTGGAGCGGATGCTGCGCGATGTCGGCGACATGGGCCGACGGCTCGGCGGAATGCACAACGCCGGTCATGGATTGCTGCGCCTGACCACGTACCTGGACGATGCCGCGCCGGAGTGGTTCGGCGCGGACGCGGCCAAACGTATCGGCCTGCTGCGCAAGGATCTGGTGACGCTCAGCGAATTCGAGCAGCAATTGAACGACCGCATCGAATTCCTGCTCGACAGCGTGCTGGGCATGATCAACGTGGACCAGAACAACGTGATGAAGGTGATGGCGGTGGCGTCGGTAGTGGGCATTCCGCCGACGGTGCTGGTGGGTATTTGGGGTATGAATTTCGCGCACATGCCCGAATTGAAATGGCACAACGCGTACTACTGGTCCCTGGGCGTGATTGTCTTGAGCATGTTGTTGCCGCTGGCATGGTTCCGTCGCCGCGGTTGGATCTGAGCACGGCGCGGCGAGCGGGGTGACTTGTCGCACGCGATGGCGCTGGTCGGCTCGACGGCGACGGGGCACGACCAGCATGTAGGTCAGCGCGAATGCGGCATGATCGGGTGTTGCATGCCGATTGATTATCTCGGCATTCTTACTCACTCTCGCGGCGTGAGCGTTGCTGGCTTGGCCGGCGAGGTGTCGGTTTCCCCCAGCCAATCGGCCACGATCCGTGCGTAGGTACCGCTGGCCTTGCTCAGGTGCAACCACTGATCGACGTAGGCTTTCCAGGCGACGTCGTCGCGCGGCAGTAGGAACGCTTTCTCGCCATACTGCAGTGGCTGCTGCGGGTTCACCGCGCATAGCCCGGGCGTGCGTCGTTGTTGGAAGCGGGCTTCCGAGGCATCGGTGATCATCACGTCGGCTCGGCCTTCGCGCAGTTCGCGGAAGATCGCGGGGTTGTCGTCGGACAGGGTCAGTTGCGCGTGTGGCAATGCACGGCGCGCGAAGGCTTCGTTGGTACCGCCGCGCGGTTCGATCACGCGGACCTTGGGTTGATCGATTTCGGCGACGGTACGGTAGCGTTCGCGGTCGCTGCAACGCAAAAGCGGGATCTTCCCGTCGACCTCGAGTGCGGCGCTGAACCATGCCTGGCGCTGCCGCGATAACGACACCGAGATGCCGCCGACCGCGATGTCGCAGCGGTCCGCGAGCAGGTCCGGCAGCAACGTCGGCCAGCGTGTGCGTACCCATTGCACCCGTACTTCCAGGCTGGCCGCCAACGATTGTGCCAGGGTGATGTCGATGCCTTCGTAGCCGCCGTCCGCGCGCAGCACGCTGTATGGCGCATAGTCGCCCGTGGTGCATACGCGTAACGTGCCACGGTGCATGATGTTATCCAGATGCGACGGGCTGGCGTATAGGGGCAGCGCGAGGACGGTGCCGAGCAGGCCGGCGGCGAGGCCTCGTGTCATAGGATTCTCCTCGATGGCATGCGGATGTCTGTGCGCGCCGACGATTCGCTGGCGGTTGTGCCGCCGACGCGGACTACCTTAGCGGGTTTCTGCGCGATAGCGATGCAGCCTGCGGACGTGCTTTCTAAAGCAACATTGCATGTTCAGCGCAGCCAACTCGGCAGTGATACCAATGACGATGCTTGTAAGGCCTCGTCGATTGCGTTCGAGAAAGCGCCTGAGCTGGGTGGGGAGATAAGACGCTTGATCCGTCAGTTGCTGATCGAGCATGAGCAGCGCCGCGATGTAGGTGTGGTGCCGCAGTATGCGTGTGTGCTCAGAGCATGGCCGGTTCCAGCATCGCTTCGGACATCGATCGGTGCTGCGTCTGTGGCGATGTAGCACTCTTCGGCGCGTACAGATCCAGCAGCAACAAGGTCACGCCGTTGGTCCAGCCGAAGCCATCCTGTAGCGGGTATTCGCCGCCGCCGCCGCCGTTGGTCTGGCCATCTACCGCGTATTTTTCCACCAGTGTGTGCCGCTGCGCGAATAGTGCCTGCACGCGTGCCAGAAAGCGGCTGCCGATGCGTTGGGCGATGGCGTCCTGGCCGTAGCGGCGCAGGCCGTCCACTGCGATCCATTGCAGCGGCGCCCAGCCGTTGGGTTCGTCCCATTGTTGGCCGGTATGCAAGCGGGTGGTGGCCAGGCCACCTGGGCGCAGCAATTGCGCCTGCAAGGTGTCGGCGCTGCGCTTGGCGCGGTCGTGTGAGGCGAGACCCACAAACAATGGGTACAGTGCCGCTGCGGTGACCTGCTCGCGCAACTGGCGCTTTTGCCAGTCGTAGTCGGCGTAGTAGCCAGCGCTGCTCCACAGATGCTTGTCGATCGCGGTCTTGCGTGCGCGGGCCAGGGCTGCGTAGTCGGTGTCGCAGCCGGCAGCGCCCGGGTTCTTCGCGCAGGCCAGGGCCAGCGTGCGTTCCAAGTGATACAGCAGGCTGTTGAGATCGATCGGGACGATGGCGGTGGTACGGATGCTGGCGAGTGTCTTGCGGTCGCCCAGCCAGCGGCTCGAATAGTCCCAGCCGCTTTCGGCGCCGGCGCGCAGATCGCGGTAGACTTCCGCGGCGACACGGTGCTTGGCGGCGGCGGCGGTGCGGACATCGTGTAGCCAGGCTTCTGGACGCGGGGTGTCACGCGCATCCCAGTAGCGGTTGAGCAGGCTACCGTCGGCCAGCCGCACCACGTGCGCCTGTGCGCTGCCCGGAGTCAGTGTCTGCGCGCCGTCCATCCAGTACGCGTATTCCTTCTGCAACTGCGGCAGATAGCGCGCATAAGCCGCATCGCCTTCCACCTGTGCCTGCAATTGCACCATGTGCGAGAAGAAGGGCGGCTGCGAACGGCTCAGGTAGTAAGTGCGGTTGCCGTTGGGAATGTGTCCGTAGGTGTCGATCAGATAGGCGAAGTTGTCGAGCATCTGCCGGCTACGTTCGCTCTGGCCGCTGTGCACCAGGCCGAGCATGGTGAAGTAGGAGTCCCAGTAGTAGATCTCGCGGAAGCGTCCGCCGGGCACGACGTATGGGTGCGGCAATGCCAGCAGACTGCTGTGGGCCGGCACTTGCGTTTGCTGCCGCACCAGCATTGGCCACAGTGTGTCAATGTGCGTGCGCAGGTCGCTGTCTTCGTGGATCGCCTCGGGCGGCACCGGGTCGGACTCCTCGAAGTTGGCGGAGATGAAGTGGTGCAGATCGAAGTCGGGTTTTTGGCGCTGCGCCAAATAGTCGTGATTGATGAGCGCGGGATCACGCCGTGGTGTCGCATCGGCGAAGTGTTTCTGGTCGTCGAACAGGGCCTGTTCCTGCACGTCCTGGAAAAGTTCCGGATAGGCCAGATCCGGCGTTTGCGGCGGTTCCTGCATGGTCTGTGTGAGCACCGGCACGGCCTTTTCGGCAGTAGCGTCGCAGTTGCCGAGTAGCAGGCCGAGCGACAAGCTCAGCAGCGGTGTGCAAGAAGCAGGAGCGGCATGGCTCATGTCGGGTTCAGAGCAGGATGCGTGAGGCATGGTAAACGACCGAAGCAAAATGTTAGCACGAACGAATGCAGGCCGATCACTGGCCCATGATAGAATCGCATGCAAGAAATGTGCCGTTTGCGGCCAATGGCCTCATACCTGCGGCAGTCCAATGCCGTCGCCGCATCTGCGGATGGGGACCCAATGCCTAGGTCGTGTCTTGCTGATAGCGGTCCTTTTCGCCACTGAGCGCGGCTTCGGCGCGGATAAAGACTTGGCCGATTGGTTCGTCTGCACAGGTGGCTTCGGCATCGCCCACCAGCACGGTCAGCCCCAGTGCACGCTGTCGTGCTGCGATCTGGCGTAAGCCGTGCAATTTCCGCTCGGCATCTGCACCGTGCAGCATGACGATGAACTCTGCATTCTCGGTCGCGCGATCCACGCTATCGGTCCCACCGTCTTGCACGTAGCTGGTGAGGGTGCGGTCGAGCTGTTGCAGGGCACTACCCAGCAGACGTTCGCTTTGCTGATCGACCAGGGCTGCCAGCTCCTGCACTTCCAGGATCACCACCCAATAACGACCATCGGCGTCGGTGTGCTGGACATCGGTTGGCTGGTGCGATTGCAGGATCGCTTCGCGCTCACGTTGTAGTGCGTGCAGCCGCTCGTCCAGCAGGCGCATGGTCATGCGTCCCAGTGCGTGCAGACCCTCGCGCTGGGTGTCGTTGAGTCGGCGCGGTGCGATATCCAATACACACACAGTGCCTAGCGTGATGCCCTCGCCGGTGACCAGCGGCATGCCAGCATAGAAGCGTGCACCGATGTCGCCGCTCACCAGAGGCATGTCGGCGAAGCGCGCATCCTCGGCGAGGTTGGGGATTTCCAGCAATTGTCCGGGGTGACGGATGGCGTGATCGCACACCGCCTGGCTGCGTGCGAGTTGCTGTGCCTCCATGCCCACCCGTGCCTTGAACCACTGCCGGCTGCGATCCAGCAGCGAGATGAGGGCAATGGGCGCATCGCATAGCGACGCGGCGATCTGCACGATGTCCTGGTAGGCCTCCTCGGGCGGGCTGCCGACGATGCGATAACGGTCTAGCACTTGCTGGCGCATTGCTTCGTCGGTCATGGCAAGGGTGTTCATCGATTTTGGTAAAGATCGCGTAACACCACATACCATAACCCACACCACTGCGGCACGTCATAGACGTACCGCAGTCGTGATGTTGCGCCCGCACCATGTATTACCTCGTGGTTGTCGCCATCTCCACGGGCGCTGTGTCCGCGCTGCGATTTGCGCGCAGGCGCGGCGCACGTGGTCGTGGATCAATGCTTGATCGGTTGGCCGTCGCTGTCCAATACCTGCACATCGCCTAGTTTCAGTGCGCGCACTGGAGCTTGGATCTGTTTGAGGTCGCCGACGATGACCCAGGTCATCGCCTGTGGTGCGACGATTTCCTTGATCGCCGCTTCCGCAGCGGGTTGATCGACCGCTTCCAGGCGCTTCTTCAAGGTCTGCACGTAATCATCCGCACGCCCGTACTGAACGATGCTCTCCATCGCGCCGAGCACCGCGCTGGTGGTCTCGAAGCGACCTGGCAGGGCGCGGATGCGTTGGTTCTTGATCTTGGCGATTTCTTCGCTGGTCAAGGGCTTGTCGCCGATCACCGCCTTGGATTCCTTCAGGATCTCGGCGGCGGACTCGGCGGTCTTATCGGTCTGTACTGGTGCGAAGAGCAGGAATGGACGCTGGCCCTGTGCATCGAGCATGAAGCTGTTGGCACCATAGGCCCAACGCTTGTCTTCGCGCAGGTTCATGTTCAAGCGCGAGGTGAAGCTTCCACCGAACGCATCGTTGGCCACGCTGATGGCCGGATTGTTCGGCGCCTTGGTCGAGGGGGCCAGCAGGCCGGCCATGATCAACGATTGCGGCGCGTTCTCGTGCTTGATCAGGAACACCCGTGGCTTGGGTTGTGCGGCGACCTGCGGCAGTGACTTGGTTGGGCGCTTGCTCTTCGGTGGCTGCCAGTCGCCGAAGACCGTGTCCAACTGCGGAATGATCTGCGCCAGCGTCGTATCGCCGGCGACCAGGATGCGCAGATTGTCCGGACGCAGCCAGTTGTTCTGGAAGGCGCGCAAGTCGGCGGCATTCAAGTCCTTGATCGCCGCTTCTGTCCCGGTGCCGGTGAGCGGCACGCCGTAGGGATGCTGTGGACCGTACAGCAGCGGTGGCAGGATACGCAGCGCCAGCCCCTCTGGTTGGGTTTTTTCCTGCGCGATGGAGGCCAACCATTGGTTGCGGATGCGTGCGATATCCTCTGCCTTGAATGCTGGGTGACGCACGATGTCGGCGAATAGTTCCAGCGACGGTGCCAATTGGTCGTTGAGCGCATTGAGTGAGGCGTCGCAGCTGTCCAGTCCGCAAGACATGCCGGTCATCGCACCCAGGCGCTGGCGGCGTTGTGCCACTTCCACCGAATCCAGGGTACGTGTGCTCTCGTTCATCAGCGCCGCAGTGAAGTTGGCGGTGCCGAGCTTGTGGCCTTGGTCGGTTGCATAGCCGGCGTCGAACAGCAGTTCGATCTGAGTGACCGGAATGGTGTGGCGCTCTGCCAGCATCACCTCGATACCGTTTTTGAGTTTGCCGCGCTGCAACTGCGGGAAACGCAGGGTAGGGAACTGGGTGATGTTCGGTACGCCGGCGGTGCGGTCAACCTGATTCTTGCCGACGCTGTAGCTGGCTTTGGGCGGGAGCCTGGTCGCGGGCTTGCCCGGTGCGGTGGGTAATGGCGTGACCGCTTTGTCCTCGGCGGCTTCATCGAAACCCTCTGGCGCTGGTAGGACGGTCAGCACATAGTCGCCTTTGCCGAACCAGGTGGCAGCGGCCTTGCGCACGCTATCGATAGTGGCGGATTGTGTGCGCTTTAGATCCTGCAGGTAGGCGCCTGGATCGTTGCGGTAGACCTGGCCCTCGGCCAGGATCGCGGCCTTGCCGCCGAGGCCGCCGACTTTTTCCAGTGCACGCACGAAGCCGCCGCGGTAGCTAATCTGAGCGCGTTGCAGTTCGTCGGCGCTCGGGCCTTCGGCGATGAACGTCTGCAGTTCGTCGCTGATGGCGGCTTCGACCTTGGCCGGGTCCACGCCGTCCTTCACGTCGGCGGTGATCTGCAGCTGACTGGCCAGCGCGAACGTCTGCACGCTGGCAGAGACGTCGTCGACCAGCTTGTCGCGATAGACCAGACGCTGATACAGACGGCTGGTCTTGTTGCCGCCAAGCACGGTTGTGGCTAGATCCAGTTGTACTGCGTCATCGGTGCCCAGTTGCGGTGCCACCCAGGTGCGGTAGATGCGCGGTTGCGCGACGTGGTCGTGCTGCACGCCGCGGGTTTGCTTGGTTAATGGTGTGATCCATGGTTGCTGGTGCGGCACCGGCCGGCCCGCCGGGATATCGCCGAAATAGCGCTCGGCTTTGGCGCGTGCCTGCGCCACGGTGATGTCGCCGGCCAGCACCAAGGTCGTATTGGCGGCGCCGTAGTTGTCGTGGAACCAGCGTTTGACGTCGTCCAGCGAGGCCGCATCGATGTCGGCCATTGAGCCGATGGTGGTGTGCTGGTAGGGATGATTGGCCGGGAAGATGTGCGCCTGTATGTTTTCTTCCACACGGCCGTAGGGTTGATTTTCGTTCTGGCGTTTTTCGTTCTCGACCACGCCGCGCTGGGTATCCAGTTCCTTTTGCCCGATCGCGCCGAGCAGGTGACCCATGCGGTCCGATTCCATCCACAGTGCCGTATCCAGCGCGGTGGTCGGTACGGTTTCGAAGTAGTTGGTGCGGTCGAACCAAGTGGTGCCATTCATGTCGGTGGCGCCGACTTTCTCGAACGGTTGGAGATAGGTGCCCTTGTGGTGCTCCGAACCGGAGAACATCAAGTGTTCGAACAAGTGCGCAAAGCCGGTCTTGCCGGTTGGCTCGTCGCCGGAGCCGATGTGATACCAGATGCTCACCGCCACGATCGGTGCCTTGTGATCCTCGTGTACCACCACGGTCAGGCCGTTGGGCAGAGTGAAGCGAGTGTAGGCGATGTCCGGCAAGGTCGGTGCTGGGGCGACGGCCATGGCCGCAGCGGGCAAGCCGCCACTGCTGAGGGCGAGAATGCTGCAGATCAATAACGATCGTGGTCGGAGCATGCGCATAGTCCGATGATGGAAGTGCCTCATCATAGAGGCCAGGGAGGCGATTGAGTAATATCGCCGGATCGCACGGCACAGGCGTCTCACTGCAAGCTTTGGCCAACGATTGCTAGTGATGCGTGATATCGGTTGCGGCTGGTGTCAGCGTGCGCGCATTGCGCTGGATGCGGACCTGCATGGCTGCACCGCGACGCCCCTGATGATCGGTGGCTGTAACGGGTGCCCATGCGTTGCGATGAACAAAAACGTCAACGGCAGCGTCTTGCGACGCTGCCGTTGGCAAGTCACCGTTTAATCCACACGGTGACGGTATTACCGCATGACTCAGCGATTGGCACAGAAGCCGAACTCGGTCATGGCACCGGGCGCCAGCGTCTTGTTCGAATCCAGACCACTGGTGCTGAGCGTGCTACCGGACTGCGTCCAAGTGGCATTCCACAGGTTGTTGACCTTGCCGCTGATCGTCTGAGTCAATGACCAGTTGCCGGCGGTGCCGCCGGTGTTGGTAACTTGCACACGCTCGCAATAGCCAGCTTGCCAATCGCTGTCGACGATGACCTTAGTACTGAAGCTAGGGCTGCCGCTGCTGGTGCCGCCGCCGCTGGTGCTACCACCGCTGGTGCCACCGCCGCTGGTGCCACCGCCGCTGGTGCTACCACCGCTGGTGCCACCGCCGCTGGTGCTACCACCGCTGGTGCTACCACCGCTGGTGCCACCGCCGCTGGTGCCACCACCGCTGGTGCTACCACCGCTGGTGCTACCACCGCTGGTGCCACCGCCGCTGGTGCCACCACCGGAACCGTCGGTGCCCCACAGCTTATGCAACAAGTTAACCTTATCGGTACGCACCGTAGTCCAGTCGCTGTTGAGGATGCCGCCGGTATCGCCGCTGTCCGCATTCCAACACCAGTAGAAGGCGCTGCGCATGTTCTTGCCGACCAGGTAATCGACCAGCGCGTTCTGCCAGGTCACGTCCTTCGAGTCGCCCTGGCCGTATTTGCCACCGACCGAACTCGCCCGGTATCACCGCATAGTTGGCCGAGAAGCGACCGAAATGTTGTTCCCAGATTTTCGGCATGTTATTGGGGAAGGTGGAATCGCTGAAGTACACTCGCCCGGTATCACCGCATAGTTGGCCGAGAAGCGACCGAAATGTTGTTCCCAGATTTTCGGCATGTTATTGGGGAAGGTGGAATCGCTGAAGTACGGCTGCCCNTGGAGCCGCCACCACCCGTGGAGCCACCGCCACCCGTGGAGCCACCGCCCTTGGAGCCGCCGCCGGAACCGTCGGTGCCCCACAGCTTATGCAACAAGTTGACCTTGTCGGTGCGCACCGAACGCCAGTCGTCGTTGAGGATGCCGCCGGTGTCGCCGCTGTTCGGATTCCACGACCAGTAGAACGCGCTGCGGAGCTGCTTGCCGACCAGGTAATCGACCAGCGCGTTCTGCCAGGTCACGTCCTCGTGGAGCCGCCACCACCCGTGGAGCCACCGCCACCCGTGGAGCCGCCACCACCCGTGGAGCCACCGCCACCCGTGGAGCCACCGCCCTTGGAGCCGCCGCCGGAACCGTCGGTGCCCCACAGCTTATGCAACAAGTTGACCTTGTCGGTGCGCACCGAACGCCAGTCGTCGTTGAGGATGCCGCCGGTGTCGCCGCTGTTCGGATTCCACGACCAGTAGAACGCGCTGCGGAGCTGCTTGCCGACCAGGTAATCGACCAGCGCGTTCTGCCAGGTCACGTCCTTCGGGTCGCCCTGGCCGTATTTGCCACCGAACTCGCCCGGTATCACCGCATAGTTGGCCGAGAAGCGACCGAAATGTTGTTCCCAGATTTTCGGCATGTTATTGGGGAAGGTGGAATCGCTGAAGTACGGCTGCCCGTACACGTCCGGGCCGTACACGTGCGAACTCAGCACCAGGTGATCTGCGGGGATCTTGAGTGGGGCGCACTCCTGGGCCTCCAGGTTTTCGCCCCAGAAGTGGGCGTCGTTGCTGGAGCAGCTCGGATTCGAGGAGACACCTTCGACAAAGATCAGCCACTTCGGTGCGGCGCTCAGCACGACTGCGGAGGCGCGTTCTGCGGCCGAGTTCCAGTCGGTGGCAGCGTTGCCCGTGCCCCAGGTCGCTGCGCCGTGCGGCTCGTTCTTCAGGTCAAGGCCGATCACGCCCGGCACGTTGGCGTAGCGCTTGGCGACGAATGCCAGATCATCCTTCCACTCACTCCTGGGCCTCCAGGTTTTCGCCCCAGAAGTGGGCGTCGTTGCTGGAGCAGCTCGGATTCGAGGAGACACCTTCGACAAAGATCAGCCACTTCGGTGCGGCGCTCAGCACGACTGCGGAGGCGCGTTCTGCGGCCGAGTTCCAGTCGGTGGCAGCGTTGCCCGTGCCCCAGGTCGCTGCGCCGTGCGGCTCGTTCTTCAGGTCAAGGCCGATCACGCCCGGCACGTTGGCGTAGCGCTTGGCGACGAATGCCAGATCATCCTTCCACTGCGCTTCGCTGTAGGAGTCGGTGTACCACAGTTCGGAGATCGCATTGCAATCGGGCCTGTGGTGATCGAGCAGCACGTACATGCCGCGGCGGCTGAGTTCGTTGATGATCGTGTCCATCACCTGCAGCGAGCTCATTCCTTGCAGGTCTGAGTTTTGGCTGTAGTCGATGCTGCCGGGCGACGCACCATGCAGAGTCTGCGGGCAGAATGGCAGGCGCACGGCATTGAAGCCCAGGCCTTGCATCTGCGTGATCATGTCCTTCCAGTTGCGTGTCCACAGACCATGCGTGATATGTTCCGGGGTCTCGAAACCGAACCAGTTCACGCCGCGTAGCTGCACAGCGTTGCCGCTGTCGTCCACGACCTGCCCGTTCTTGACGGCGTAGCTCCAAGCTGAACTGCTGGCCACCATTAAAGCTGCTGCCAACAGGCAGCGGGTGATGCGGGGCTTGATTGACCGAGTCATTGTGTTTCTCTCCAAGAGTGGTTGGCCCAAAAGAGGCCAGCCTAAAGTTTTAGTGGGTAATGGACTGCCTGACTGCCATCATCAAGATTGTTTGAGAAGGAAGTCGTGAATTTCCGCACATCGGTTTTATTTGTCCACGGATTGCCCATCACAACGTGACGGCGATACGTGTTTATGCGGTTTGGATTTGCAAGCGATTTGGAAAATGCGAGCTGTGTCGCTATTTGGGTGGTGCGTTTAATTGCATCGCCATGCACTGGAAATGCGTCAGTTCGATTTTTTGCTCGCGACCAGCCATGCACGTGCAGTAGCTAAAGGCTTGGTCAGTACGCCCAGCTTGATCCAAACCCAAGTCAGCGGCTCGATGTTGCTGCCTCGGGAAGGAAGTTGCCGTCGTTGCTGGAGCAGGTCGGATTGCCGACGCTTGCCACTACCAGCGACCAGCGATTGCGGCGTCGGCTTCAGCGCCGCTGTCGAGCCGAACAAGTGGATGCTGCGCAGTCCCGCGCGTTGGCGTCGCGGTTAGGGGGCGGGCCTTCGAGACTGGCGAAGGCCGTATGCTGGAGACCTCGGCTCAGCTCCCGCTGGCCTGTTCTAGCGAGGGGGTGCGCCAGCCGGAGCGCACGCCCCAGAAATAAAACACCAGTGCGACCACACCGACCACGATCAGGTCCGGTCCGTAAGGCAGGTAGCCCTGTCCGCCGAAGGTGGTGCTGCCGGCCCACGACAGTAGTGCGATGGTCGGCATGTAGAGGATCAGCCAACTGGCGCCGCGCAGGTGCCGGTGGAAATCCTTCCAGCCCTGACGATCCTGGTAATAGGCGTACACCGGCAGCGCCACCAGCATCAGCAGGATAATGTTGCCGGTCAGCGGCCAGCGCGCCCAGTACAGCAGTTCGGTGGCCAGCACGAAGGCCGCTGCTGCCAGCACCGGCAGGCCGATCAGGCGCAGCGGTCGGTGTATTTCCGGTGCGTGCCGCCGTAACGCCATCACGCTGATCGGACCGGTGAGGTAGGAAATAATGGTTGCCACTGAAATCACCGCCGCCAGGGTGCCCCAGCCGCGGAAGAAGAACAGGAACAGGTAGGACACCGCCAGGTTGAAGAACATCGCCGGGCGCGGTACGCCCCAGTGTGGGTGTAACTGGCCGAATATCTTGGGCATGGTGCCATTGCGCTCCATGCCATAGATCATCCGCGCTGTGGTGGCGGTGTAGGTGATGCCGGTGCCGCTTGGGCTGATGAAGGCGTCGACATACAGCAGCATGGCCAGCCAGTGCAGGTTGACGATGATCGCCAACTGCGCGAACGGCGAGCGGAAATCGATGCCGTGCCAGCCGGCCTTGGCCAGTAGGTCGGGTGGCACCGCGCCGAGGTAGGCCACCTGCAGCAGCAGGTAGACCACGGTTGCCAGCGCGATCGAGCCGAGCACCGCGAATGGAATGCTGCGCCCGGGATTGCGCGCCTCCCCGGCCAGATTCACCGGACTCTGGAAACCATTGAAACTGAATACGATGCCGGCGGTGGCCACCGCCGTCAGCACCGCGGCGAAGTCGGTGCTGTAGGCACCGCCGTGCAGTCCCACGTGCAGGTTTTCGCTGTGGAAGCCGCTGGCGATCAGCGCGATGCCGCTCAGCGCCGGCACCACCAGCTTGAACACAGTGATGAGGCTGTTGGAGCGGGCGAACAGTTTCACGCTCCAGAAGTTGAGCAGGAAATATACACCAGCACCAGGGCTGCGGCGATGATCAGGCCCGGCACCGACAGCTCGCCGTGGCCGCCGGGTTGCTGCATGTACAGATCTTGCGCCCATTGCCAGGGCCAGGACGCCATGTATTGCACCGACGCCTCGGCCTCGACCGGAATCACCGACACGATCGCAATCCAGTTCGCCCAGCCGGCGATGAAGCCGACCAGCGAGCCATGCGAGTAATGGCTGTAGCGGACCATGCCGCCGGATTCTGGGAACATCGCCCCCAATTCGGCGTAGGTCAGGGCAATCGTGGTGATGATCAGGGAGCCCAGCACCCAGGCCCAGATCGCGCCAGGGCCGGCCAGCCCGGCGGCGCGCCAGGCGCCGAACAGCCAGCCGGAGCCGATGATCGAGCCCAGACCGGTCAGCATCAGAGCGAATGGGCCGACATCGCGGCGCAGAGCGGGTTGGGTCATGGCAGGGTCCGGATGCGGCGGCAGACCCGAGATGATCGCAGATACATGACAAGGTCGCACCATGGACTGTGCTGGGAGCCCGGCTTTCCAAGCCGATGGTCTTACGCAAGATTTATGTCCATGTGCCCCGTTGATCATAGCGTGCTTACGCCGCACGGGCCTAAAGTGCGGCACGTCGTTTCCGTTGGATGTATGTCATGTCGATTCTGCTGATACAGGGCCCGCACCGCGATGCGCCGGCCATCGCCGCGGCTCAGCGTCTGGCCGCCTCGCACGCTGCGCATGTCGTGCCAGTGGCCTGTGCCGATGCAGCGCAGATCGTGGCCCGGTTGCAGCAGGGGGCGCACGACGAGACCGAACTGGTGCTGCTGGATTCCGGCGAATTGCCCGCCGCAGATTTGGCCGATCACGCCCCGCAATTACGCGCGGCACTCGATGCGCTGGGTCATCCTTACATCGAAGTGCACGACGCCAGTGCGCAAGCGCTGGAGCCGTTATTGCAGCCGCGCCATGCGCCGTTGCTAACGGTGATCGCCAATGGCGCGTTGGCCGATAGCTATGCGATTGCGCTGGGTGTGGCGACGCGTCGTCTCGGCGCGCGTGCGGCAGTGGCAGTTTGAGGGTGCGCCCATGGCCATTGTGTTGCTTCGCGGTCCGCAAAGCGTAGCCGGTCATCGTGGTCGCCCGGGCCGTATCGCTGCGCCGGTGATGACCCAGTTATTGGACCATGCTGGCCGCGCCGGCAAGAGTCTGGCGGTGCGCAGTTGCGCCAGCGAGGGGGAACTGCTGCAGGCGCTGATCCAGGTCGATTGGAGCGGGGTGGAGGTGTTGTTGCTGGATCCGGGTGCGTGCTCGGATAGCGCCGCGACCGCTGCCGCTGTGGCGCAGTTGCAGCGGCCATACGTGGAGGTCCACGACGATGCGTGCGATTGTCGCGAACCGTGTTTGCGCACGGCATCGCCGCAACGTCTGGGGCAGGTCGGTGGCTATCGCGCGCAGGGCTATGCGCTGGCGCTGTCGATCGCGCTCGAACATCTTGGCTGCCATGGTGATGAAGGCGATGTCCACGTCGGCACTTGAGTGCACGCGTCACTATCTGGCCGACTATGACGCCTATAGTTACGGCCAACGCGTTGCCTGGGGTACGTTGGCGCACAGCTGGTGCGACGACGCGCCACTGGATCCGGACCTGTTGCTGCAGCGCATGCGCGATCAGGCTGCGCGGCGACATGGTGTGGACAGTGGCGATATCCGTATCCGTAGCGTCAGCCGTTTGTAACGGCTGCTGGCGTATTGTCGGTCAGCCCGGCGATGGCCGTGATGTGCCGATGTAGTAGTGCGCTTGCGTAGCGGTCATTGTCTGTGCATGCGTATGTTCAGTACACCAGCACCAGGGCTGCGGCGATGATCAGGCCCGGCACCGACAGCTCGCCGTGGCCGCCGGGTTGCTGCATGTACAGATCTTGCGCCCATTGCCAGGGCCAGGACGCCATGTATTGCACCGACGCCTCGGCCTCGACCGGAATCACCGACACGATCGCAATCCAGTTCGCCCAGCCGGCGATGAAGCCGACCAGCGAGCCATGCGAGTAATGGCTGTAGCGGACCATGCCGCCGGATTCTGGGAACATCGCCCCCAATTCGGCGTAGGTCAGGGCAATCGTGGTGATGATCAGGGAGCCCAGCACCCAGGCCCAGATCGCGCCAGGGCCGGCCAGCCCGGCGGCGCGCCAGGCGCCGAACAGCCAGCCGGAGCCGATGATCGAGCCCAGACCGGTCAGCATCAGAGCGAATGGGCCGACATCGCGGCGCAGAGCGGGTTGGGTCATGGCAGGGTCCGGATGCGGCGGCAGACCCGAGATGATCGCAGATACATGACAAGGTCGCACCATGGACTGTGCTGGGAGCCCGGCTTTCCAAGCCGATGGTCTTACGCAAGATTTATGTCCATGTGCCCCGTTGATCATAGCGTGCTTACGCCGCACGGGCCTAAAGTGCGGCACGTCGTTTCCGTTGGATGTATGTCATGTCGATTCTGCTGATACAGGGCCCGCACCGCGATGCGCCGGCCATCGCCGCGGCTCAGCGTCTGGCCGCCTCGCACGCTGCGCATGTCGTGCCAGTGGCCTGTGCCGATGCAGCGCAGATCGTGGCCCGGTTGCAGCAGGGGGCGCACGACGAGACCGAACTGGTGCTGCTGGATTCCGGCGAATTGCCCGCCGCAGATTTGGCCGATCACGCCCCGCAATTACGCGCGGCACTCGATGCGCTGGGTCATCCTTACATCGAAGTGCACGACGCCAGTGCGCAAGCGCTGGAGCCGTTATTGCAGCCGCGCCATGCGCCGTTGCTAACGGTGATCGCCAATGGCGCGTTGGCCGATAGCTATGCGATTGCGCTGGGTGTGGCGACGCGTCGTCTCGGCGCGCGTGCGGCAGTGGCAGTTTGAGGGTGCGCCCATGGCCATTGTGTTGCTTCGCGGTCCGCAAAGCGTAGCCGGTCATCGTGGTCGCCCGGGCCGTATCGCTGCGCCGGTGATGACCCAGTTATTGGACCATGCTGGCCGCGCCGGCAAGAGTCTGGCGGTGCGCAGTTGCGCCAGCGAGGGGGAACTGCTGCAGGCGCTGATCCAGGTCGATTGGAGCGGGGTGGAGGTGTTGTTGCTGGATCCGGGTGCGTGCTCGGATAGCGCCGCGACCGCTGCCGCTGTGGCGCAGTTGCAGCGGCCATACGTGGAGGTCCACGACGATGCGTGCGATTGTCGCGAACCGTGTTTGCGCACGGCATCGCCGCAACGTCTGGGGCAGGTCGGTGGCTATCGCGCGCAGGGCTATGCGCTGGCGCTGTCGATCGCGCTCGAACATCTTGGCTGCCATGGTGATGAAGGCGATGTCCACGTCGGCACTTGAGTGCACGCGTCACTATCTGGCCGACTATGACGCCTATAGTTACGGCCAACGCGTTGCCTGGGGTACGTTGGCGCACAGCTGGTGCGACGACGCGCCACTGGATCCGGACCTGTTGCTGCAGCGCATGCGCGATCAGGCTGCGCGGCGACATGGTGTGGACAGTGGCGATATCCGTATCCGTAGCGTCAGCCGTTTGTAACGGCTGCTGGCGTATTGTCGGTCAGCCCGGCGATGGCCGTGATGTGCCGATGTAGTAGTGCGCTTGCGTAGCGGTCATTGTCTGTGCATGCGTATGTTCAGTAATCCACGCCGACAGAGAACAACAAGGTGCGTGGATCGCCCAGGGCGACAGCGCGTTGCAGGCCGCCGGTAAAGTAATCGTGGTCGAACGCGTTTTTCAGGTTCAGCGCGTAGTGCCAGTGACGTTGGCGATAAGCCAGGCCGGCGTCGAACACCATGTAGCCGGGAATGCGGTGGCCATAAGCGCTCTTCTCACCCTCGGCGCGGGCGCCGCCGCTGATGCTCCAGCCGTCGGCCGCCCCGTGTGCGGCGTACTGCAGCCACAGCGAGCCGCTGTGCCTGGGCACGTTGTTCAGTGGCTGTCCGACGCTGCTGATGCGCTGTCCGCCGTCGTCGCTGACCACCGCATCGGTATAGGCGTAGCCGCCGAACAGGCTGAGTCCGCTGCCCAGGTCGGCGGCGGCATTGAGTTCCACGCCGCGGCTGCGTTGTTCGCCCACCGCGATGCTGTAGCCGTCGTGGAGCGGATCGTTCTGTAGTACGTTGCGTCGGCGCAGCTCGTAGAGCGCCATGCTCAGGCTGGTGTTGGCGCCCACTTCCATCTTCGCACCCAGTTCCACCTGACGGCCATGCTCTGGACCGAACACGGCGCCCCGCACGTCGGTGCCGACGTTGGGATAGAAGGAGGTGGCGACGCTGGCGTAGGGGTGCACTCCACCGCCGGCATCGAACATCAGCGCGGCCGAGCCGGTGGTCGCGTTGGCGTCGTTGCGCGTCTGGGTGCCGGCGCCGCGGTCTTCGCTGCGGTTGTGGCTGAGATCGTGGCGCAGGCCCAGCAGTAACTGCCAGTCGGGGGCGAACTGGATGCGATCGCGCAGATACGCGCCGCCGGAGGCGACAACGTTGAGCGTATGACGGCTGGGGGTGGTTGGGCACATGATCGGGCTGCCGTAGACCGGGGCGAATACGTTCAACGTGCCGACCTGGCAATTGGATTGTACGTTCCACTCCCAGGTTTTGAACGCGTCGGCGCCGGCGGTCAGCGTGTGTTGCCACGTGCCGGTGACGAAATCGCCCTGGAGATAGGTGTCCTGCACCCAGGTGCGTCCGTCGAATGCTTGCCGCATGCCGGTGCGGCGCAGGGTGCGCAGGTCGGGCGCCAGGCCGTTGCTGGCGATCAGCAGGCCATCCAGGCCGAATGTCTGCCAGCGCGCGGCATGGTGCAGGGTCCAACCGTTGTCGAAACGATGGTCGAGCACGTAACCCAACCGGCTCTGGTGGCTGTGGTAGGGCGTCTGCCCTGGTTCGCCGGTGAACAGGCTGCGGTCGATCCTGCCGTTGCGATTAGGGGCGACGCTGCCTTCCCAGGGGAGCCCCTGCTGGCGGATGTAGTCGCGCTCCTGATAGCTGGTCAGCAAGACCAAATTGGTGCGTTCGCCCAGGTCCAGCGCCAGCGCCGGTGCGATCCAGCGGCTGCGAAAGTACACATGGTCGGTCGGGTCGTCGCTGTTCATCGCCAGGGCAGTGAGTCTTAGCGCGGCCTTGCGATCGGTGGACAGCGGCTGGTTGAGGTCCAGGCTGCCCTGGCGCAGGCCATCGCTGCCGAGGCCCAGATCGACCCGGCGCAGCGGTTCGGCACCGGGACGCTTACTGATCAGGTCGACCAATCCGCCCGGCAGCACCTGTCCGTAGAGGAGCGATGCTGGACCTTTGAGAACCTCCACTTGCTGCATGCCGAACAGTTGCTCGGCGACGCGATTGCTGCCGGCGGTGCGCAGGCCGTCCACGAACACGGTGTCCGATGCGGTCTGGCCGCGGATGATCAGGTCGTCCCAGCCGCGCCGGCCATAGGTGTTCGCGACCACGCCGGAGACGTTGTGCAGGGCGTCGGCCAGAGTCAGCGATTGCTGGCTGTCCAGCAGGGCGCGCGGCACCACGGTGATCGAGAGCGGGGTCTGCGCCAGCGGCACATCCGACTTGTCGGTCTGCACCGGGGCCGTGCTGCGGAAATCGTTCTGGGTGTCGGCGTGGACCTTGATGGCCGGCAGGGCGGTCGCGCGGGGGGCGTCACTGGCATCGGCCACATCGGTTGCGTGGGCAGATGTACAGATCGCCATGCTCAGCAGGCAGGCGAACGAAAGGGGATGCAGGGTCATCGAGAGCGGTGGGGGAAGTCCTAATCGAGAATGATTATATTTCGCGATGAGGCGATTGGGAATGCCCTGACGCCATGTGGGCATGACCGACACGCGATGCGCGGTCGCTCATACCGACATTGCCCCGGCCAGGCGCCTGACCGGGGTGATGTCGATTTGCGATCGATACGCCTTGTGTGCGGCGACTGCTGCGATGGCCGGTCGCACGCCATCATCCAGCGTGATCGTGCCGACGCAGCGCGTGCAAGCCGTGTAGGTCGGTTGTGGCCGGGCTAGCTGGCGACGCGGAACACGCCGCTGTGGCCGCCGGGCGGCGTGCCTTCGAACTGGATCAATGAGGCGACCAATTCGGCATGCAAGCGGATACGGCCCATCTCGCGCATGATCCGGATGTCCTCGTGGCGCAATTGGCGATTGGCCACCACCTCGCGTTTGTAGTCCAGGATCTCCGGATACTTGCGCGCCATGTTCAGTGCATCGGCGACGCATTCCACGGTATCGGCGTCGGCGGAGAGCCGCTCGCGACTATTGAATGCGGTGAGCCAGCGCTCGAAACCGGCGGTGCGGTCGAACATGTTGGCGATGAACCAGATCACGAACAGGATCGCGACCCACGAGGAGAAGACGATGACGATGCGCGAGAAGGTCAAGTGATAGTCGTGCTGCCACAACTGCGCGGTGATCACGCCGAGCAGGATCAGCGAGATCGCCTGCCAGCCGATGATCGACGCCACCAACCATTGTTGCTTGGCCTTGGCCAGCAGCGCGACTTCCTCGTTTAGCTGTGCCTCGCTCTTGTGCTGCCAGTGCGCGACTTGTTCGGGAAACGAGCGCTGGTGCAGCGCATTGTCTTCGAGCAGTAACCCCAACCCTTTGAACAAAGCGATCATGACAGGCTCCTTGGTAGATGCGGTGACGGAAGCGGAATGTCGTTTGCGATCTTCAAGCGCCTTCTTTCTAGCACAGTGGCCGGCAATGGCATGCTGCGACCGCACATGGGCGTAGCGCCTGGTCTTTGGCTAATCGCGTCATCACAGAGTGTCCACGCCCATTGGTACGGATCGCTGCATTGCGTGCTTAACCTGCTGCTTGGTCCATCCGACCCTTAGATCCTGCGCAGGATCTGCAGCGCATCCTCAGGCGCGGCGACGATGAGGGTGGAGTGCCGACGAGAGATTGCGTGCCCGTGCAGCGCTTTTGTCGCCCTATTGAATCTGGTGATGAGGGTTGGCACATCGGTTGCCGTGAGCGGACAGGCCGTGAAGTCTTTTTTACATGACTGAACACAGGCGTATTACGCGCGGTCAAGATACCCAATTTGCGGCCGTTGTATGCCGGACCAACGCCGCTTCCTATCTTAATGCCGCACACTTTGATCGCTGACAGGAAGCAAGACCTACGTTTTGGACACAGCCTGCGGCGCATCGTGCGCGCGCCATTGCGTGCGATCGTGGTCTGGGGCGCGTCTTTGGCTGTGATATTTGCATGCGCAATGGTGCTGTTATTGGCGCAGGATCACCATAACCGGCTGGCTGCGGTGCAGCGGCAGAGTCTCTCCTTGGCGACCAGCGCCGATGATCTGCTACAGATGGAATTGACCAATCTCGGTCGGTCCCTGCGCGGCCAGGGTGTGAGCGCACAGACATTTCTGACCGATGCTCCGGCGCGTGCGCCGGGCTTGATCGAGGCTTCGTTACGCGGACTCCTGATGCGGCATCCGGAGTTGCGCGCGGTGGCGGTGCTCGATGCTCAGGGGCAGCGACGTTTCGGAGGCGCTGGCGATCCGCAACTGCCCACGTGGACCACGCGCGTGCACTGCGGTGGCAGCCAGGTGTGCGTCGGGCCGGCGCAGCGTTTGGCCGACAGCGAGATCGTGCTACCCATCGCGGTATCGTCGGCGGGCGGAAACTGGATTGTGGGGCAACTGCGTGCAGCCGCGTTGCAACACATCGTGCGCGATGTCGACATCGGAGCCGATGGCGTGGTCGCACTGATCGATGCACAGGGCGTGCCGCTGGTCGTGAGCGGTCCAGGTGTCGATATGCAGCAATGGCTGCGGTCGGCACTGCTTGGGCGATTGCCGCAGCGCGTTGCGCTGGGCATGCGCACCGATGTTTTCGACGCCGAACCAAGAATGCTGGCGATCAGTGGAGGGCAGGCATATCCATTACGCGCGGTGGCCGGCTTGGGTGTGCGCGAGACGCTGGTGCGCTGGTGGTGGTTCGTTGCGACGGCTGCATCAGCCTACGTCCTCTACTTGCTCGGCTTCGCTTATTTGCTTGGGAGCCTGCGTCGCGCCGAACGTCGTCAGCGCCAGTTACTGCAGCGGCTGAGTCGTGGCGACGAGGAGCTGCGCTTGGCATGCGACATGGGCGGCATCGGCACCTGGCGCATCGATACGCAACGGCGTTTGATGTCGTTGTCCGAACCCACTGTGGCGATGCTCGGGCTGCAGCGGATGCAGCTGAGCCTGGATGAGTTCCTGGCACAGGTACACGACGAAGATCGCATGCGGGTGGCGCAACTGTACGAAGATGCGGTGCATAGCCATGGCGAATACAACGCCGCGTATCGCATCCACATGCCAGATGGCCGGGTGCGCTGGTTGGCCGCGCGCGGCGCGCTGGTGCAAACGCAAGAGGGTCTGTGCATGACCGGTGCGGTGCAGGACGTCACCGAGCGGCTCGCGGTGCAGGCGCGCCTGTTCGATGCCGAGCGTCAGTTCCGTTTGATGTTCGATCGCAATCCGCTGCCATATTGGGTATTTGCGGTGGGTAGTCTGCGCTTCCTGGAAGTGAACCAGGCCGCCATCGGCCACTATGGCTACAGTCGCGATGAATTCTTGGAAATGAGCCTGCTCGATTTGCATCCGCGCGAGGATGCCTTGCGGTTGCTGTGCGATGTGCGGACAGCGCGCGCGGGCTTTAGCGCGCCGGACGTATGGACGCATCGGCGCAAGGACGGCAGTGTGTTGTCGGTGTGCGTCCACAGTTCCGATCTGGAGTTTGCCGGCATGCCAGCGCGGCTGATTCTTGCCGAAGAGGTCACGCAGCGTCTGGCACACGAGCGCGAACTGGCGTTTCGCGCCAGTCACGATGTCGCTACCGGGCTGTTCAATCCGCACGCATTGGCCGAGGCCTTGCGTGTGCATGCGTGCCAAGCCTATGCGATCGCCTACGTGCAGTTGCGCGGGCTGGCGCTGATCGGCGATACCCTGGGGCGGACGACCGGCGATGCGGTGCGCTGCGTGGTGGCCGAACGTCTGCGTGGCCTGGGTGAGCGCTTCGGCCTGACCGCGCACCAGCCCTCACAGGATTTCGTGCTGGCGGTACTGGACCCGCAGGCGCTGGAGCAGGCGTTGCAGGCGCTGTTGGAGGCAATGTCGGCGCCGGTACAGGGTAGCGATTTTAGTTTGCAACTGCAGGCGCATATCGGCGTGGCGTTGTGCCCGCACGATGCCGTCGATGCAGAGGAAGCCATCGGTTGCGCCGCGCAGGCCGCGCATGCGGCGCAGGCCGATGGCTGCAGCATGCTGCGCTTTGATCGGTCCATGTCCGCGCGCATCGGCGAACGTCTGCGTCTGGCCGGACGTTTGCACGAGGCGATCGAACGCGAGGAGTTCGTGTTGTACTTCCAGCCGATCATGGATACCGACAGTGGTGCGCCGCGCGTGCTCGAAGCCCTGATCCGCTGGCCGCAGGCCGATGGCGGCTTCATTCCGCCAGACCAGTTCATCCAGGGATTTCGTGCTGGCGGTACTGGACCCGCAGGCGCTGGAGCAGGCGTTGCAGGCGCTGTTGGAGGCAATGTCGGCGCCGGTACAGGGTAGCGATTTTAGTTTGCAACTGCAGGCGCATATCGGCGTGGCGTTGTGCCCGCACGATGCCGTCGATGCAGAGGAAGCCATCGGTTGCGCCGCGCAGGCCGCGCATGCGGCGCAGGCCGATGGCTGCAGCATGCTGCGCTTTGATCGGTCCATGTCCGCGCGCATCGGCGAACGTCTGCGTCTGGCCGGACGTTTGCACGAGGCGATCGAACGCGAGGAGTTCGTGTTGTACTTCCAGCCGATCATGGATACCGACAGTGGTGCGCCGCGCGTGCTCGAAGCCCTGATCCGCTGGCCGCAGGCCGATGGCGGCTTCATTCCGCCAGACCAGTTCATCCAGGTGTGTGAGGACACGGGCCTGATCCTGCCGCTGGGGCGCTGGGTCATGCGGATGGCGGCGCAGGCGCGACGCGAGCTGGTGCGGCATGGCTGGTCGGATTTGCCAGTGGCGGTGAATGTGTCGGCACTGCAATTCTTCGATGGCGATCTGGTCGCGGACTTGGTGCAGGCATGCGCTGATGCCGATTTGGGCGTGGATGCCTTGCATCTGGAATTGACCGAGAGCAGCCTGATGCGTCAGCCGCAGCAGGCGCGCGAAGTGTTGCAGCAGTTGCGTGCGCTGGGTGTGCGAGTGGCGTTGGATGATGTCGGTACCGGATTTTCCAGCATGGCCTATCTGCGCGATTTGCCGTTAGATGCCTTGAAGATCGACCGCAGCTTTATCGACGGCGTGGATGGCGATGCGCGCAATGCGTCGATCTGCGATGCGTTGCTGACTCTGGGCCGCAGCCTGGGGCTTGAAGTGGTTGCCGAAGGCGTCGAAACCCAAGCGCAATTGCAGTGGCTGCGCGCACGCGGATGCGGCAGCGTGCAGGGTTACCTGCTCGGGCGCCCAGCACCGCTGGAGCAGGTGCTGCAAACGCTCGGTGCAGTCCCGGCATGAGGTCGACGCGGTGATGGTCAGTCAGTGACATTGGTTGTGCCGCTCAATTGACCAGGTGGCGGCTTGGAGAGTAGATCCAGCCAGAGCGAAGCATCGCGTATGCCGAGATGGTGGGGCAGACAGGACGATTGCCGTAAGCGCATGCGTCGATCTTGTTCGCCGCTCAGTTGAGGACCGTCCCGGTCACACGATTGCGTCCGTTGCGCTTGGAGGTGTACAGCGCCTGGTCGGCGGCCACGACCAGCGTTTGCCATTCGGCTTGCGCCTGGATGGAAATGCAGTAGCCGATGCTCACAGTACACGTCAGTGTGTCGCCAGATGAGTCAGTAACCGGTTGCGATTCGATGGTGCACCGCAGGCGCTCGGCCAATGCGTGTACAGCCGCTTCGTTGCCATGGGGAACCAGTACCATGAATTCCTCGCCGCCGATCCGTGCCAACATATCTGGGCGCTGGATTTGCTGTGACATTAAATTGGCGATCGTTACAAGGGCGATGTCGCCTGCGGCATGGCCATGACGATCGTTGATGGCTTTGAAATTGTCGACGTCGACCATCAGTACCGCCACCGGTTCGCTTTTACGTCGGGCGTCCTGTGCTCTGGATTCGCCGTACTGCCACATGACACGTCGATTGGCGACCCCGGTGAGCGCGTCTTGCGAGGCATGACGCATCAATTCGTCGTTCATCTCATGGGTCAGCATCCACAGAAACCCTGGCGTGATGATGGAGGTCAGCACCATGCGCGAGAGCAGCCCGAAGGTCGAGGTAGGGTCGTAGTTCACATTCACATCGGGATGCGTCCACCACCAGCCGATGCGCAGCAATAGCATCAGCGCCCAGAGAAAATGGAAGATGGCGGTGAAACGTGCTGCCATGCATGAGATCTTTCTGCCGTGGCGCCAGAGCATGGCACCGGTGGCGATCGTCAGCAGACCGCGCAGGCTGCAGCCGAAGATCACCATGACAAAATAGTCGTGGTTGGATTTTTGCAGTAAGTAAACCTCGGTGATACCGATCGCCGCGACGGGAAGCAGTAGCCACCATTGCAGCAGTGGCTGGCATAGATAGGCGCTGACCGCGAACAGGACCAGTAGGGTGGCCACGTCGAGGATGAGGTTGCCCAAGATGCTTACATGTGGGAAGTTGATGCCGAACGCCGGCAGCAGAATCACCGCGAAGCCGGCGGCGTATCCGACATAACTCACGCTGAGCATGAGTAGCCCCTTGACTCGCTTTGCCTTGCGATCGGTCAGGTACAGGGCAAGGAACATCAGGGAGGAGACAGCCGCCAGCAACGCGTTGACGATCAACAACGTGCTAGCGTTGACCAGATGCCCAATCCATTCCACAGGTGTCCCAGTCCGCGGCTGCGAGAAGATTCAGAATGAGGTCGATTATAGGGTAGTTTGGAGGCCCCAAAGGGCTGACTCGCTTGGTCTTCGGGGGGATGCGCTGGTCTGTCGGCATCGACTCTCTGTCACTGTCGTTATCTCTGCCTCGGCAACCTTGGCGGTGCGCTCAGCGTCTGCGGCGCGGCTCGTACCAGAAGTCGAGTCCCTCGCGTGAACGCAGCATGCCGCGTCCGTGGCGTAGCAGTTGCAGCAGCATTGCCAGGTGTTCGCTCTTGCTGAAGCTGCGTAGCTTGCGATCGGAGCTGTACACCGGTTCGCGCAGAATCACGAAGCGTCCGTGCCGTGCCAACGCGCGGCTCAACGCCACGTCCTCGCCAGCGTAGTAGCGCTCGTCGAAGCCCCCGACGGCAAGGAATGCACTGCGTGTGCAGAACATGAAGCAGCCGGGTGCGATGCCGGTGCAGCGGAACAGCCAGCCGAATGCGGCCAGCCCCAGTCGCTCGTGCCAAGCGATGTCCCCGAGCATGTGGACCCGCGCGCCGCCGCCGACTGCACCGCTGTGCAGGGTACGCAATGCGGCCGCCAGCAGCGGCGTATTGACCTGGGTGTCGGCGTCGACGAACAGTAGGTGATTGCCGTGGCTGGCGGCGGCCCCGGCATTGCGTGTGGCGGCGATGTGCCGTAACTGCACTTCCAGCACCTGCGCGCCGTGCCGGCGGGCGATCTGCGCGGTGTCGTCGGAGCAGGCATCGGCGACGACCAGTATCTCGTACTCCAGCTGCAACGCTTGCGCGGCCAGGTGCAGCGAAGTCAGGGTATCGCCGATCAGGGCGGCTTCGTCGTGTGCGGGGACGATGAACGAAATCACCTGGACATGATGCGATGCCGGCACGGCGCTGACAATCGCGCGCTGCTGCTGGATTGGCGCGGGTTCAGCCCTGCAGTGTGGCCATCATGGCGGTCGGATAGCGGGTGCCGGCGGCGGCGTCGGCCGGGAAGATGGCCTGGATTTGTGCCAGTTCCTCGGCGTCGAGCCTCACCTGCAGTGCATTCAGGTTTTCCTCCAGGTAGGCCAGGCGTTTGGTCCCCGGAATCGGCACCAGATCCTCGCCTTGCGCCAGTACCCAGGCCAGCGCCAACTGGCCGGGGGACACGCCCTTGGCCACGGCCAGGCGGCGGACTTGCTCCACCAGTTGCAGGTTGCGGGCGAAATTTTCGCCTTGAAAACGCGGCGAATGGCGGCGGTAGTCGTCGGCCTCGAAATCCTCCGGCGTGCCGATCGCGCCGGTCAGAAAGCCACGGCCCAGCGGCGAGTAGGGCACGAAGCCGATACCCAGCTCGCGGACCGTGTCGAGCACGCCATCGTGCTCTGGATCGCGCGACCAAAGCGAGTATTCGCTCTGGACGGCGGTGATCGGGTGCACCGCATGGGCGCGGCGGATGGTCGCGGCAGCGGCTTCGGACAGGCCCAGGAAGCGCACCTTGCCTTGTTCCACCAATCGCGCCATGGCACCCACGGTGTCCTCGATCGGCACGTTCGGATCCACTCGGTGCTGGTAGTACAGGTCGATGTGGTCCACACCCAGGCGGCGCAGGCTGGCTTCGCAGGCGGATTGTACGTACTGCGGACTGCCCTCGATGCTGCGTGCGGCGGGGTTGGCCGGGTCCAGCTTGATGCCGAACTTGGTTGCCAGCACGACCTGCTCGCGGCGTCCGGCCAGCGCCTTGCCGACCAATATTTCGTTGGTGTGGGGGCCGTACATGTCGGCGGTGTCGATCAGGTTGACGCCGCGTTCGAGCGCGGCATGGATCACCGCGATCGCGCTAGCGTCGTCGCGACGGCCTCCGTAAAAAGCGCTCATGCCCATGCAGCCCAGGCCGAGGGCGGAAACACGAAGGCCATTGCGGCCAAGGGTGCGGGTTTGCATGCGAACGTACTCCTTGCGTGGGATCGTGGCGTTGCGTCAGGACAATGCGCGAACAGCAGGTGCCGAAGCTGTGGATGCACAGCGTCTACCCGTGCACGGCCAATGCGCAGGTGGCGCTGCCAGCGTGGACCGGCAGGCCGCCACGCCGCGTTCGAACACGGCGGCGCGATGCGCCGTCGGTGACGTGCTCAGCCTTTGAGCTTGCTTGCGAACTCGGCCACACGCTTGCCGAGCAGGCGTGCGGTTTCCAGATCGCCACGGCGTGGCGCCTCGTCCGGCGATGCGTCGGCCGGGGAGATCGCCAGCGCACCGCCGGAGCCGGCGGTCCAGTTCACATCGTCGGGACCGTGTGCTTTCGTGTTGGATGGCATCACGCCGGTGCCGACCCAGAGCTGGCCGTGCTGCTGCGACAACGTCCAGAAATAGGCGATGGTGGAAAACTTATCGCCGTTGACCGAGGCCGAGTTGGTGAAGCCGGCGGCGATCTTGTCCTTCCATGCCTGCGTGAACCAGGGTTTGGAGCTGGCGTCGGCGAATTTCTTGAACTGCCAGGCCGGGCCGCCCATGTAGGTGGGGCTGCCGTAGACGATGGCGTCGGCCTGGCCGATTGCTTCCCATGCGCCGTCGGGTAGGTTGCCGTCCTGGTCGATCCGATACAGCGTGGCCTCGCCGACGCTGGCGGCACCGGCATGCACGGCCTCGGCCTGTTTGGCGGTGTGGCCGTAGCCACTGAAGTAGATGATCGCGATCTTGCTCATCGTTGGACTCCTGAGAGTGAAGGCGGAATACACGCGTATTGTGTGCATCCGCGTTGGTCGCCATGCGTGCTACTGGCGGAATATTGTGTTCGACCGGGGCGTGCCGCTCACGTGTCCGGCGCGATGCGCATGTCGCGCTCGATGCCGACATCGACAAGATAGTCGATGAAACTACGTACTTTCGGTGCCAGGTGGCTACGGTTGGCGTAGACAGCGTATACCCCGATTGCGCCGAACTGATGGTCGGGCAGGATCCGCACCAAGCGTCCATCTTCCAGCGCGGCTTCGGCCATGAAGTCGGGTTGTAGCACGATGCCCATGCCGGCGATGGCCGCTTCGCGCAGCATGTCGCCGTTGTTGACGCGTAGACTCCCGTGTACTCGGACCTGGGTATCGCCGTGCGGGCCATGCAGAAGCAGTGTGTCCAGCGGCATGTAACTGTAGCTAAGGAAGGCGTGGTCGGCGATCTCGCTGGGTTGGCGCGGGGTGCCGGCACGCGCGAGATAGGACGGTGCGGCGCACAGGTGCATCTGTGCCTCGCCGAGCTTGCGTGCGATCAGTGTTGGTGCCACTTGTCGGGTGATGCGGATCGCTAGATCGAAACCCTCCTCGACGATGTCCACCACCCGGTCCGACAGCGACAGGTCCAGCGCGACCTGCGGATAGCGCGCGCGATAGCCGGCCAGACGCGGCCCCAGTCGGGCGATGCTGAAGCTGAAGGGAGCGTTGATCCGCAATGTGCCCGATGGGGTCAGTGCCTGTTCGCCGACCGCCGCTTCCATCTCGTCGAACTCGGCCAGCAGCAGCTGGCAGCGCTGGTAATACGCGGTGCCGACGCTGCTCGGGCTGACCCGCCGGGTGGTGCGGTTGAGCAGCCGCGACCCCAGCCGCTGCTCCAGCCATGCGACCTGGCGGGTGACGCTGGCGGTTGAGATACCGAGTGCGTCGGCGGCGGCATTGAAGCTGTTGCGATCGACCACGGCGACGAACACCCGCATCGCCTCGAGCGTATCCATTGTTGCTGTTCCTGATATGGATTGTCGGTTTGAGGGTAATTTATTTCGCACATGCGCGGGAATACCCTGCGGTACTGCAAGCGCGCGCCGCCCCCGCGCCCTTGCGGTGCTGTGGTGTCTAGTCAAGTTTGGAAACCTGCCTATGGTCCGTTTGCCTTCGCTCTACATTTCCCATGGTTCGCCGATGACCGCCTTGCAGCCTGGTCTGCTCGGGACCCGACTGGCGGAACTGGCCGCAACCCTGCCGCGACCACGCGCCATCGTGATCGCCTCGGCGCATTGGATGGGCGGGCAGCCGCTGGTCGGCGCTGCGGCGCGACCGCAGACCATCCACGATTTCGGCGGTTTTCCCGACGCACTGTATGCGATGCAGTATCCGGCGCCGGGTGCGCCGGCACTGGCGCAGACCGTCGCCGAGTTACTCGAGCGCGCGGGCCTGCATCCGGCCATGGACCAGAGCCGTGGCCTGGATCACGGCGTGTGGGTGCCGCTGTCGCTGCTGTATCCGCAGGCCGACATCCCGGTGGTGTCGTTGTCGATCCAGCCGCAGTTGGGCCCGGCGCACCATCTGGCCTTGGGACGTGCGCTGGCGCCATTGCGTGCCGATGGCGTGCTGGTGATCGGCTCGGGCAGCATCACCCACAACTTGCACGACCTCGGTCGCTACGCCGAGGGGAAAGAGCTGCACTACGTGCGTCCGTTCATCGAATGGGCCGAGCAGGCGCTGCGCGGCGACGACCTGGCGGCGCTGCTGGACTACCGTCGTCAGGCACCATTCGCCGAGCGCGCGCATCCCACCGACGAACATTGGTTGCCGATCTATGTGGCGATGGGAGCGGCCGGCACCGTCGGTCTGGGCGCGCAGCGCATCGATGCCGGCATTGACGCCGGGCTGTTGGCGATGGACATCTATCGTTTCGACGGCGCGTCTGCCTGAACGCCGCCGCGCACGGTCGAGCTGAGCGGTTCATTGCAATGCAAGCTGCCTCCGGCCTGAGTCTCACAGCGTGAGACTCAGGCCGGGCATCCTTGACCAGTGAACCTCCTCGATAAACTCGCCGTGCTCGCCGACGCAGCCAAGTACGATGCGTCCTGTGCCTCCAGTGGTGCCGCTGCGCGTCACTCGCTGCGCAGCGGTGGTATCGGCAGCACCGAAGGCATGGGCATCTGCCATTCGTACACGCCAGATGGGCGTTGCGTGTCGCTGTTGAAGATGCTGCTGACCAATTTTTGCGTGTTCGATTGCGCCTACTGTGTCAATCGCGTTTCCAGCAATGTACGCCGTGCGCGCTTCACTCCTGCCGAAGTGGTCAAGCTGACGCTGGATTTCTACAAGCGTAATTACATTGAGGGTCTCTTCCTTTCCAGCGGCATCATCCGCAACAGCGACTACACCATGGAGCAGTTGGTGGAGGTGGCGCGGCAGTTGCGACAGGAGCATCGCTTCGCTGGTTACATTCACCTCAAGACCATTCCCGATGCGGCGCCGGAACTGCTGGCCGCCGCTGGTCGCTATGCCGACCGGCTCAGCATCAACGTTGAGTTGCCGACCGAACGCGGTCTGGCGCAACTGGCGCCGGAGAAGAGTGTCGGTGGCATTCGCGCGGCGATGGGCGAGCTGCGTTGGCGGATCGAGGAAGATAAAGAGGCACGCCAGAGCGCACCGCGGCGGCGCGCCAAGACGCCGCGTTTTGCCCCGGCCGGGCAGAGCACGCAGATGATCGTCGGGGCCGATGGCGCCGACGACCGCGCGATCTTGCGCACTAGCCACAATCTTTATGGCAATTACCGTTTGCGACGGGTTTACTACTCCGCGTTTAGCCCGATTCCCGATGCCTCCAAGATACTGCCGTTGCAGGCCCCGCCACTGCAGCGCGAACATCGTTTGTATCAAGCCGACTGGTTGCTGCGTTTCTACGACTTTTCGGTGGAAGAAATTGCGCCGGCCACAGCCAGCGGTATGCTTGATCTGGACGTGGACCCCAAATTGGCCTGGGCGCTACGCCATCCGGAGCGTTTCCCGGTGGATTTGAACAGCGCCGCGCGCGAATTGCTGTTGCGCGTGCCAGGCTTGGGGGCACGTAACGTTGAGCGGTTGCTGCTGGCGCGGCGGCATGCGCGGCTGCGGGTCGAGGACCTGGCACGGTTACGGGTGCCGTTGAAGAAGCTGCTGCCGTTCGTCAGCGTGCTCGACCACCATCCGCGGCAGCGGTTGGACGATCCGCAGCGCTTGCGCGCGCAGTTAGCACCACCGCCGCGTCAGGGTGGCCTGTTTGACTGAGAACAATCATCGCGCGTTGCAACTGCCGACTTCGCGCTGTGGCAAGGGCGCAAGCGACGCTCATCGCGATGACCGTGGTGAGGTACGTGTGTCGTGCGTGCCGGTTCTGTTGTAGGCGTGCGCGGGCAGCGCGGTGTTTCAGGCTGAGATACATCCGCCATGGAGCCTAGAGGCGTGGCGCGGTGCGGCGCGGGCGGCATGGTGTGCGCAGGTGACGCCGGAATTACTGCTGTGGAACGGCGATGCGCAGGGCTGTTTGCTGGCGGGCACAGAGTTGGCTGGACTGTCGGCGAGGGTGCCGCCGCCGCGGGTGTCGGCGCAGTTCCTGGCGCTTGCTGGCGCAGTGTTGTGTCATCGCGATCCACAGCGGCATGCGCTGTTGTACCGCCTGCTGTGGCGCATTGCCGGTGGTGATCGCACGCTACTGCAACGGGTGACCGATGCCGACGTGCATCGCGCACAGCAGTGGGCGCAGGCAGTGCGCCGTGGAAGTCACAAGATGAAGGCATTCGTGCGCTTCCGCGAAGTGCCAGGCGAGCACGATGCCTACGTCGCTTGGTTCGAGCCGGAGCACTACATCGTTGATCGCATCGCCCCGTTTTTCGCGCGTCGTTTCGCCGGGATGCGCTGGGCGATTCTCACCCCCTACCGTAGCGTGCGCTGGGACGGTAGCGCGTTGCAGTTCGGCCTGGGCGCGCAGCGTGCCGATGTGCCGGCCGACGATGCACAGGAGACGTTGTGGCGCACCTACTACGCCAACATCTTCAACCCGGCGCGACTCAATCCGACGATGATGCGCCAAGAGATGCCGCAGAAATACTGGAAGAACCTGCCGGAAGCGCAATTGCTGCCGGCGCTGATTCGCGATGCCGGGCCGCGCGTGCGCGAGATGGCCGAACGCGTGCCGGTGCCGGTGCGCCGGCGCATCCCGGCGGCGTCACCGGCACCGGCCGTCCTCGCCGATGACAGCTTGGACGGGCTGCGTGTGGCCGCGCGCGCGCGCCGTCGCTGTGCGTTGTGGCAACCGGCGACGCAGAGCGTGTTCGGCGAGGGACCGCAGACCGCCGCAGTGATGGTGGTGGGCGAACACCCTGGCGACGAGGAAGACCTCAGCGGGCGGCCGTTCGTTGGCCCGGCCGGGCGCTTGTTCGACTGTGCGCTGGAAGAACTCGGCATTGCTCGCGATGGCCTGTACCTGACCCATGCAGTCAAGCATTTCCGCTTCGCGCAACGCGGCAAGGCACGGCTGCAGCGCAAGCCCGAACGCACGCATGTAGAAGCCTGCGGCATCTGGCTGGCCGGCGAGTTGGCGCGGGTGCGTCCACGCATCGTGCTGTGTCTCGGGGCGACAGCGGCGCATGCGGTACTCGGCAGCAGCTTTGCGCGGATGGCACGGCGCGGCCAGTGGCAGACCTTGGCCGATGGCACCCGCGTCCTCGTCACCGTGCATCCGTCATGGGTGTTGCGTCAGCGCGGCAGCAAGGCGGGCGAGGCCGCCTATCGCGGTTTCGTCGCTGATCTGCACACGTTGGCGCAGGATCCGAGCACTCCCCGCATGACAACACATCCACAGGGCGCGGCGAGTGAGCGGTGCACCGCCGTTGATGACACCATTTCCGGTGCCTGAGGTCGATCTGGACAGGTGTGTGGGGAGCTGCGGCGCGTGTCGATTTTTCCACAAAGCGCAGTCACACGAAGTGGGTAGGGACTGCGCAACGTGGCGTCGACGCCTCGGCGAAGGCAGGGTCTCGTCTGGCTGTTTCTGCGCTAGAGCATCCGCCGATAAAACGCGCCCGTTTCCGTAGCGAACCCGTCGAGCGGAAAGGCACATCTGGACACAGGGGCCGCCGGCCGATCAAGCGCCATCCCTGCTTGCTTGGTCATGGCCGCGCCTGTGTGTCTGCTTGGGCGGATAGGGTGGGGAGTTGCGATAAATCAGGTTTCGTCCGCTCGACGTTGCAGCGCTTGGCGCCGATCCTGTGTTCGCACTGTCTTCCCGATGACAAGCCGTGCATCTGAATCACATGGATGCCGCAGGCTCTCGCCGACACAACGTGATCGGCCTCAGCCATTGATTGGATGTCGGGGGCGTGCCTATCAACCGCACGATCAAATCGCAGAAATGGAGGATGGCATGAAGTACTACCACTACGGTCCGATGTCGATTCTGGACAAGGTAAAGCGGCTGGGCGGCAGGAAGGGCTGGGAATTCATCGAGAGCGCGCAGGATCAGTCGGAAGGCAAGCCGACGGCGTGCTATGTCACGCGCCTTTCGCCGCAGGAGCTCGCCGAAAACAGTAGCCCCGTGGCGCGCGTGTTGGGTCTGAAAGCAACGCAAGGCGATGCTTGGCTCTGCTTCGAAATGGACCTCCCCGATACCTGGGAGCAAAGCGGAGCTGCCGTGCTCATCACTCCAATCAAGGGCGATAGGGGCAAGCAGGGAATCGCACTATTTCTGGCCAAGCAAAGGGGCTATGCCGAAAGCCTCGATCAAGACGTAGATGAGCGTAGCGGCTACATTTATATCAACCGCGCCTATTGCACGCAGATATGGACCATCAGCACGGCGACGGGCAAGGGAAAGAAGTTCGAGGAATACAACACGTAGTCGGCGCTGGCGTCTGCCGTGGCGTCTGCTCGCACGAAGATGTCGGGGGACGGATGCGGCTCCGCGCAGCAGAAGCCAGGATGAATGATCGCCGCCTTTGGGCGCGCCTGCGCAGCAGGGGCGTTCAGAGGCGGATCCTTTGATCGCCTGTCGGTACGTTGCAGCAAATAGCGGCAACCTTGCACCGCTGTCATCGAGCGTGTAGCTGTCGCAAAACATGCGATGAGGCGCCGCTTGGCATGGACGTACAGGCCCTGGCGAAATGCTCGCCGATCAGGTCTGGAGCAACCGATGCCTGGCTTGCGTCCTGTGAAAATGACCGACGCCCACACACTTTGGCCTGTACTTTTTGCAGGCCGTGCCGAGGTCATGCGTCGCGGCTGCGGGGCGTGGTCGAGGCATTTGCGTCCAACCGCCTACCGCAGCACTGTGGCGAAATGCTCGCCGATCAGGTCTGGAGCAACCGATGCCTGGCTTGCGTCCTGTGAAAATGACCGACGCCCACACACTTTGGCCTGTACTTTTTGCAGGCCGTGCCGAGGTCATGCGTCGCGGCTGCGGGGCGTGGTCGAGGCATTTGCGTCCAACCGCCTACCGCAGCACTGGACATCGCCGCCGTGTTGCGCTTTGCTTGCCGTTTCCCCCATTCATGGGGGGCGCCGCCGCGCGGCGCCGCCCGGACGAGCATGCATTCGATTGAAGTGGTTTTGGCGATGTTGTTGGCGGTGGTCGCCAGCGGCTATCTGGTGCGCGTGTTGCCGTTTTCGTTGCCCTTGCCGTTGGTGCAGATCGGCTTGGGGGCCATCATCGCCGGCGTGTTCAAGAAGGGCTATGCGCTGGAGCCGGAACTGTTCTTCCTGTTGTTCCTGCCGCCGCTGTTGTTCCTGGACGGCTGGCGCATTCCCAAGCAGGGGCTGTTCCGCGACAAGGGCGCGATCCTGGAACTGGCGCTGGGGCTGGTGGTTTTCACCGTGGTCGGTATGGGCTGCCTGATCCACTGGATGATCCCGACGATGCCGCTGGCGGTGGCTTTCGCGCTGGCTGCGGTGGTGGCACCCACCGATCCGACTGCGGTGTCTTCGATTGCCGCGCGCGCGCCGATCCCCAGGCGGCTGATGCACATCCTGGAAGGCGAATCGCTGCTCAACGATGCCTCTGGCCTGGTCTGTTTCCAGTTCGCGGTGGCTGCGGCGATCACCGGTACGTTTTCGCTTGCCGCTGCCTCGCTGACGTTCCTGTGGGTGGCCTTGGTCGGCGTGGCGGCCGGGGTCGTGGTGGTTCTGGGTACCAGTCTGGCGCAGCGCTGGATCTGGCGACACGTTGGCGAGGAGCCGGGCGCGGCGATCCTGGTCAACTTGCTGCTGCCGTTCGCCGCCTACCTGTTGGCCGAGTCGATCAATGCCTCCGGCATTCTCGCCGCGGTCTCTGCCGGTATCAGCATGAGTTACGTGGAGTTGAGCGGCCGTGCCCCGGGGAGCATGCGCGTGCAGCGCTCGGCGGTGTGGGATATGGTCCAGTTCACCCTCAAGGGCATCATGTTTGTGCTGCTCGGCGAGCAGTTGCCGGGCATCGTGCAGGGCGCCATGCACAACATCGACGAGGCCGGGCACCTGAATCCATGGTGGTTGCTCGGTTATGCGCTGGCGATTTACATCGGCCTGTTGCTGTTGCGCTTTTTGTGGGTATGGCTCTCGCTGCGCTGGAACTTGCTCAAGGCGCGGCGCCGTGGCGAGCACCGACGCAGTCCACCGTGGCGCGTGGTGGTAGCGACGTCGCTGGCTGGGGTGCGCGGTGCGATCACCCTGGCCGGTGTGCTGACGTTGCCGTTGGCGCTACCCAGTGGTGCCGCATTTCCGACGCGTGATTTGGCGATCTTTCTAGCCAGCACGGTGATCGTCACCTCGTTGTTGGTCGCCAGCCTGGCGTTGCCGCGTCTACTACGCGGCCTGAAATTACCCGAAGAATCCAGCGACCGTTTGGAAGAGGATCTGGCCCGACGCGAATCTTCGCGTGCCGCGTTGGCGGCGGTGGAGAAACTGCGTCAGCGGCTGGTACAGGACAGCGAACATGCCGATCTCTACAACGAAGCGGCCAACCGGGTCAGCATGCTGTATCAGCGCCATCTCGACCATGGCGATGCGATGGAGAGCGATCCGGAGGAGGCGCGACGCCTGGACAACGTCGTGCGGCAGTTGCGCAATGCCGGCCTGCAGGCCGAACGTCAGGAATTATTCAAGCTTACCCGTCAACGCAAGGTTTCCGACGAAATCGCGCGGCGCTTGATCCGCAACCTGGATCTGCTGGAAGCCCGGCGCAAGAGTTGAACGACTCCGGTGTGCCGGAGCGGTAAACCGCGCGAACGGATTGGTTGCGAATGTGGCCTGGAGGCCGGTAGCACGCCGACGCGGTTCGTCGGCGTGGCCGGTGGGTTTTTCCGCGTGCGCATCGTCTTACTTGGTTGGGAGCCAGTACGCTTCGACGGTGCCCTTGATCTTCATCGTCATCGGATTACCACGGCGGTCGCGCGATTTGCCGACCTGCACGCGGATCCAGCCTTCGCTGATCGAATACTCTTCTACGTTGTCGCGCTCCACCCCATTGAAACGGATGCCGACGCCGCGCGATAGCGCCTGGGCATTGTGGAATGGGCTGTGCGGGCTGAGGGCCAGGTGATCGGGGGGCGTATCGGACATCGGATGAGTTGACGTGTGGCGGCGGACAGCGCCGTCTTCCGGTGGCGAAGCATAAATGCTCGCGACGCCGTTGCCGAGCTTCGTTGCGCTTCCGTCGCCGCGTCGGGCACGGCACACTGGTCGTCCCGTGATGCCGATTGCACCGCCATGCCCGATAACAGTGCCGACTACGAAGACCCCGAGGACGCGTTCGGCGATGTGGACGAGGACGACCCGGACACCCAGCAGGGGCTGATCTGGAACCTGCTGCTGCTGATCAATCCCGGCGACGAAGAAAGCGCGCTGCGTCAGTTCGATGCCTACCGCGAACTTGCTGGCGAGACTGAGCGCGCGGGCCAGGATTGGCTATGGGTGCTGAAGGACGCGATCGACTGGAGCGCCGGTTTCTACGTGGACGGCAACGATTGCGAGGCACTGATCGGGGCGATTGATGAATTGGCCGCGCGCTGGAACCTGCGCATCGATTGGGGCGGCGACGTCGATGACGAGGATTTTTTCGAGCGCCACGATGCCGTGTCGCTGTTGACGCTGGCCGATGAGCGCTTGCGCGAATATGGCTATAGCGTCTGGTGCTGGGACACCGGCAACGCGTTCCGTGCCGGCTGGATGGCACGCAGCCGCGATGACCAGGATATGCAGCGGTTGGCCGCGATACTCGGGATCGATCTGCGCCCAGGCAGCGACCCGTTTTGATGGATGGAATGTGCCGGATCAGGTCCGGGCCGCGAAGGGCCCAGACCGGCTTGCCTCAATGTCAGTTCTTCGCCGTCCTGGCGACCGCCGCTTCGCTTACCTTCGAGCCGCCTTTGTTGATGGAGACGACCAGGAATTGGTAGATCGTGTCGGGCGTGAAGCCTTGCAGTGTGGATTGTGTGCCACGGGTGACCGTATACGAGATGATTTCGCTGGTGTTGTAGTTATACGCGATGACCAAGTAGCCGGTCGCGTTGGTCGCAGGGTTCCATTGCACCATGCTGGTCGTCTTGGTGGTGCTGACGTTGATGCCGCGCACCTGACTCGGCGATGACGTGCTGCTGTCCTTGCCTTCCAGCAGTGAGCTGAACAATATCGACGAGGACACAATCGAACCCAGGCCGCTGGCGTTGTCGTAACCAATGCCTGAGGAAAATCCGGCGACGCCGTTGAACAGGCTGGCGTTGCCGTTGCTGCCATCGAGGATATCGCGGGTGATCGTGGACGTGTTGCCGCTGACGTTGCTGTAAAGGAACGGATTGGCGAAGCCGATCCGGCCCATTTGCACGTACTGATGTGCCTGGTTGGCGATGGTCATGAAGCTGGCCCAGATCGGCGCCGAGACGCTGGTGCCGCCAACGTTCATCCAGCCGCCTTGCAGTCCGGAGTAGATCGCAACCCCCGTGCTTGGGCTGGCCACAGCGGTCACGTCAGGGAAATTGCGCAGCGTGGACGAACCGCCGTTGGACGTGGCGATCGAGACCTTGGTGATTGTGCCGGGCCTTCCGCCGTCGCCGCGAACCATTTGGTAATCGGGGATTGGCCAGTAGTTGCTGAAGCCGCCGCCGGTCGCACCGTATCCGATACCGAGCAGATTCCAGGTTTCTTCGCCCAGATAGCTGCCATCCTGTCGCGTGAACAGCGCGGTGCCGCCCACGGAGGTGACCAGCGGTTGGGTACCCGGATCCTCGCCGTGCCGGCCGATGCCGAGCCGCGCGTAAGCACCTTGATCGCCGGCACTGACGTAGACGCCCTGACCTTGCGCCACCATCTGTGTCAGTACCTGGCCTTCCGCAGCCATTGCTTGAGTGCCAACCATTTCCTCATCTATTCCATAGGAAATGCTGACGGTCTGAGCCGTATTGTCGTCGGCCATCGCGCCCAATGCCGCCAGCAACGCTGTCGGGAACGCGTCGTCGCCTTCCTCGTAGACTTGGATCTGCTGCAACTGCGGGTTCACCGCGATCGCCATTTCGATGTCCAGCGCTGCCTCGCCAGCGATGCTTGGATCGTTGACAGCACCGCCGTAGCCGTTGACGCTGCGTACCTTTATCGGCACGTTCGGCAGTTTGAACATTTTCTCGTAAGTGGCGATGTCGCTGCTCAGGAAGCCGCCTAGCTCGAACACCGCCAGGGTTTCCGACTTGCCCGGCGCCAGTTGGTTGGGAATGCTATAGGCCTTGCGGATATCCTGCGGGCTGAAGCCGCCATTGGGGCCATGCCCGACGTCCTGGGGAATGGCTTGCAGGCCGCGCGCGGCGCGATCCTGGTTCATGGCGGCGCGTGCGGCTGGATCGGTGGGTGCGTGGATGGCCAGCGTTGCCGAGCGGTTGGCGTTGTCCAGTCCGACGATGCCACCGACATGGCCGACCAATTCACTGGGTAACTGCGGTTGTTGATCGGCCGAGAAGAAGGTCTTGCCGTCCTGATCCTGATAGCGGTCGAAGTTCACCCCGAGCTGCTTGGAGAAAGTGTCAGCCGACGCGCTTACGGTGATCAGCGAACCTGCGCCGCCGATACTCTTGATCTGCATGCCACAAGCTTGCGCGTATGCTTTGACCGCATCGATATCGCTCTGGCGCGCGCCGAAGCGCGTAGCGAATTCACTGGAATTGAGGTAGTGCCCGTACAGTGGATCGCCTGGTTGCGAGACGTGCATCGCGTAGTCGTAAGCGCCAGCGCCGTCTTTCAACGGCAGTATCATCACCAGGTTGATCGCTGTGCTGGGTGCCAATGCACTGAGCTTTTTTGCACTTTGTAACTGCTTTGGCAGAGTGGTCAGCTCCGGTGTGGTGGTCTGGTTTTGCTGTGGCGTGGCGATCGCGTTGGCGGAAAGTGCAGCCAGGAAGGCTAGATACAGGGAGAAGTGGCGGAACAGGGGGACATCTTTTTTCATGCGGAAGTGCCTTCGTTTTAGGAGGGACTACGAATCGCATTGCCTGAACGGCGTTCACGCGCACGCCGCAGCACCGGCAGACCGGGATGCGAGGACATGGATAAGAGGGAGAAGAGTCTCGGCGACTCGGTTTCGAGTATAGGTCTGCGACTGTCCGTACCGTAGACAAATGGCGGGGCGGCTTCGGCAGCATGTGCACAGCGAAATAGTGCTGGAATGTCCGTGTGACTGGCGTTTGACGTTGCACATAAGCTGTTGCATGCCATGTTGTTGTGGCGCGCTTGGAGCCCGCCATGCATGGCATTTTTTCACGCGATTTTTCGCGTCTTATCGTGTTGGTTTTTAGCTGGCCTCGCCACGGACTTGCGCGCGGGCTTGGTGGATCATCACCTTCATCTGTTCGTGAAGGGTGTATCGCGACATCGGGATTGCCCCCAGGCGGATCGCCTCCTCGCGCAGCGCGGCGGGCATGGCGTCGTGCGCGTTGTGATACTGACAACGCGTTCCGTGCCGGCTGGATCGCACGCAGCCGTGACGATCAGGATATGCAGCGGTTGGCCGCGATACGTGGGATCGATCTGCGCCCAGGCAGCGACCCGTTTTGATGGATGAAATGTGCCGGATAAGATCCGGGCCGCGAACGGCCCGGACTCACCTTGCATGGACGTCAGTTCTTGGCAGTCTTGGCGATCGCTGCTGTGCTCACACTCGAGCCGCCTTTGTTCAAGGAGACGACCAGGAATTCATAAGTCCTGTCCGGGGTAAAGCCTTGCAGTGTGGATTGCGTGCCGCGGCTGATCGTATACGAGACGAGGTTACCGATATTGTAGTCATACGCGACGATCAAGTAGCCGGTTGCGTTGGCCGCAGGGCTCCATTGCACCGTGCTGGTCGTCTTGGTGGTGCTGACGCTGACACCGCGCACCGGACCTGGCGGTGTCGTGCTGCTGTCTTTGCCATCCATGAGTGCGCTGAACAATAGAGATGAGGACGCAATCGAACCCAGGCCACTCGTGTTGTCGTAACCCATGCCTGCAGAAAATCCGGCCACGCCGTTGAACAGGCTGGCGTTGCCGTTGCTGCCATCGAGGATATCGTTGTTGATCGTGGATATGTTGCCGTTGACCTTGCTGTAAAGGAACGGATTGGCGAAACCGATCTTGCCCATCGCCAAGTACTGATGTACCTGGTTGGTGATGCTCATGAAGCCGGCCCAGATCGGCGCCGAGACGCTGGTGCCGCCAAGGTTGACCCAGCCACCTTCCAGTTCGGAGTAGATCGCAACCCCCGTGCTTGGGCTGGCCACAGCGGCCACGTCAGGGAAATTGCGCAGCGTGGACGAACCGCCGTTGGACGTGGCGATCGAGACCTTGTTGATGCTGCCTGGCGTCCCGCCGAGGCTGCTGGGGACCATCTGGTAATCGGGGATTGGCCAGTAGCTGCTGACACCGCCGCCGGTTGCACCCAAGCCGATGCCGAGCAGGTTCCAGGTTTCTTCGCCCAGATAGCTGCCATCCTGTTGAGTGAACAACGTGGTGCCGCCCACCGAGGTGACCAGCGGTTGGGTGCCCGGATCCTCGCCGTGCAGGCCAATGCCGCTGCGCGCGTAAGCACCTTGATCGCCTGCACTGACGTAGACGCCCTGACCTTGCGCCACCATCTGTGTCAGTACCTGGCCTTCCGCAGCCAGTGCCGGAGTGCCCATCAGCTCCTCATCCAGGCCGTAGGAAATGCTGACCGTTTGCGCCGTATTGTCGTCGGCCATCGCGCCCAATGCCGTCAGCAGCGCCGTCGGGTACGCATCGTCGCCTTCCTCGTAGACCTGGATCTGCTGCAACTGCGGATTCACCGCGATGGCCATGTCGATGTCCAATGCCGCCTCCATGGACACCAGTGAGTTGTTGACCGCTCCGTTATAGCCGTTGACGTTGCGCACTTTCACCGGCACGTTCGGCAGCTTGAACGTCTTCTCGTAAGTGGCGATGTCGCTGCTCAGGAAGCCGCCTTGCTCGAAGATGGCCAGCGTTTCCGATTTGCCCGGCACCAGTTGAGTGGGAATGCTATAGGCCTTGCGGAGGTCCTGCGGGCTGAAGCCGCCATTGGGGCCATGCCCGGCATCCTGGGTAGAGGCTTGCAAATTGTGCGCGGCGCGTTGCTGATTCATGGCGGCGCGTGTGGCCGGATCGGTGGGCGCTTTGATGGCCAGTGTTGCATAGCGGTCGGCGTCGTGCAGTCCAACGATGCCGCCGACATGGCCGACCAATTCGCTGGGTAACTGCGGTTGCTGATCGGCCGGCATTTTTTCACGCGATTTTTCGCGTCTTATCGTGTTGGTTTTTAGCTGGCCTCGCCACGGACTTGCGCGCGGGCTTGGTGGATCATCACCTTCATCTGTTCGTGAAGGGTGTATCGCGACATCGGGATTGCCCCCAGGCGGATCGCCTCCTCGCGCAGCGCGGCGGGCATGGCGTCGTGCGCGTTGTGATACTGACAACGCGTTCCGTGCCGGCTGGATCGCACGCAGCCGTGACGATCAGGATATGCAGCGGTTGGCCGCGATACGTGGGATCGATCTGCGCCCAGGCAGCGACCCGTTTTGATGGATGAAATGTGCCGGATAAGATCCGGGCCGCGAACGGCCCGGACTCACCTTGCATGGACGTCAGTTCTTGGCAGTCTTGGCGATCGCTGCTGTGCTCACACTCGAGCCGCCTTTGTTCAAGGAGACGACCAGGAATTCATAAGTCCTGTCCGGGGTAAAGCCTTGCAGTGTGGATTGCGTGCCGCGGCTGATCGTATACGAGACGAGGTTACCGATATTGTAGTCATACGCGACGATCAAGTAGCCGGTTGCGTTGGCCGCAGGGCTCCATTGCACCGTGCTGGTCGTCTTGGTGGTGCTGACGCTGACACCGCGCACCGGACCTGGCGGTGTCGTGCTGCTGTCTTTGCCATCCATGAGTGCGCTGAACAATAGAGATGAGGACGCAATCGAACCCAGGCCACTCGTGTTGTCGTAACCCATGCCTGCAGAAAATCCGGCCACGCCGTTGAACAGGCTGGCGTTGCCGTTGCTGCCATCGAGGATATCGTTGTTGATCGTGGATATGTTGCCGTTGACCTTGCTGTAAAGGAACGGATTGGCGAAACCGATCTTGCCCATCGCCAAGTACTGATGTACCTGGTTGGTGATGCTCATGAAGCCGGCCCAGATCGGCGCCGAGACGCTGGTGCCGCCAAGGTTGACCCAGCCACCTTCCAGTTCGGAGTAGATCGCAACCCCCGTGCTTGGGCTGGCCACAGCGGCCACGTCAGGGAAATTGCGCAGCGTGGACGAACCGCCGTTGGACGTGGCGATCGAGACCTTGTTGATGCTGCCTGGCGTCCCGCCGAGGCTGCTGGGGACCATCTGGTAATCGGGGATTGGCCAGTAGCTGCTGACACCGCCGCCGGTTGCACCCAAGCCGATGCCGAGCAGGTTCCAGGTTTCTTCGCCCAGATAGCTGCCATCCTGTTGAGTGAACAACGTGGTGCCGCCCACCGAGGTGACCAGCGGTTGGGTGCCCGGATCCTCGCCGTGCAGGCCAATGCCGCTGCGCGCGTAAGCACCTTGATCGCCTGCACTGACGTAGACGCCCTGACCTTGCGCCACCATCTGTGTCAGTACCTGGCCTTCCGCAGCCAGTGCCGGAGTGCCCATCAGCTCCTCATCCAGGCCGTAGGAAATGCTGACCGTTTGCGCCGTATTGTCGTCGGCCATCGCGCCCAATGCCGTCAGCAGCGCCGTCGGGTACGCATCGTCGCCTTCCTCGTAGACCTGGATCTGCTGCAACTGCGGATTCACCGCGATGGCCATGTCGATGTCCAATGCCGCCTCCATGGACACCAGTGAGTTGTTGACCGCTCCGTTATAGCCGTTGACGTTGCGCACTTTCACCGGCACGTTCGGCAGCTTGAACGTCTTCTCGTAAGTGGCGATGTCGCTGCTCAGGAAGCCGCCTTGCTCGAAGATGGCCAGCGTTTCCGATTTGCCCGGCACCAGTTGAGTGGGAATGCTATAGGCCTTGCGGAGGTCCTGCGGGCTGAAGCCGCCATTGGGGCCATGCCCGGCATCCTGGGTAGAGGCTTGCAAATTGTGCGCGGCGCGTTGCTGATTCATGGCGGCGCGTGTGGCCGGATCGGTGGGCGCTTTGATGGCCAGTGTTGCATAGCGGTCGGCGTCGTGCAGTCCAACGATGCCGCCGACATGGCCGACCAATTCGCTGGGTAACTGCGGTTGCTGATCGGCCGAAAAGAAGGTCTTGCCGTCCTTATCCTGATAGCGGTCGAAGTTCACCCCGAACTGCTTGGAGAACGTGTCAGCCGACGCGCTCACGGTGATCAGCGAACCTGCGCCACCGATGCTCTTGATCTGTATGCCATGGGCTTGCGCGTATGCTTTGACCGCATCGATATCGCTCTGGCGCGCGCCGAAGCGCGTAGCGAATTCGCTGGGAGTGAGGTAGTGCCCGTACAGTGCATCGCCTGGTTGCGAGACGTGCATCGCGTAGTCGTAAGCGCCAGCGCCGTCCTTCAACGGCAGTGTCATCACCAGATTGATCGCTGTGCTGGGTGCCAGTGCACTGAGCTTTTTTGCACTTTGTAACTGCTTGGGTAGAGTGGCCAACTCCGGTGTGGCGGTCTGGTTGTGCTGTGGCGCGGCGATCGCGTTGGCGGAAAGTGTAGTTAGCAATGCCAGAAATAGGGGGAAATGGCGGAACATGGGGACATCTTTTTTCATGCGGAAGTGCCTTCGTTTCAGGAGGTACTACGAATCGCATTGCCGGAACGGCGTTCACGCGCACGCCGCAGCACCGGCAGGCCGGGATGCGAGGACATGGATAAAAGGGTGAAGAGTCTCGGCGACTCGGTTTCGAGTATAGGTCTGCGACTGTCCGTGCCGTAGACAAATGGCGGGGCGGCTTCGGCAGCATGTGCACAGCGAATAGTGCTGGAATGTCAGTATGACTGGCGTTTGACGTTGCACATAAGCTGTTGCATGCCATGTTGTTGTGGCGCGCTTGGAGCGCGCCATGCATGGCATTTTTTCACGCGATTTTTCGCGTCTTATCGTGTTGGTTTTTAGCTGGCCTCGCCACGGACTTGCGCGCGGGCTTGGTGGATCATCACCTCCATCTGTTCGTGAAGGGTGTATCGCGACATCTGGATTGCCCCCAGGCGGATCGCCTCCTAGCGCGGCGCGGCGGGCATGGCGTCGTGCGCGTTGTGATACTGACAACGCGTTCCGTGCCGGCTGGATGGCACGCAGCCGCGATGACCAGGAGAGATGCAGTGGTTGGCCGCGATGCTTGGGATCGATCCGCGCCCAGGCAGCGCCCCGTTTTGATGGCATAAGGTCCGGGCCGCGAACGGCCCGGACCACCTTGCTTGTACGTCAGTTTTTGGCCGTCTTGGCGATCGCTAATTCGCTCACATTCACGCCGCCCTTGTTCACGGAGGCGATCTGGAATTCGTAGAGCGTGTTGGGCTTGAGGCCTTGCATCGTGTATTGCGTGCCGCGGGTGATCCCATACGAGATGCCGTGGCCGGTGCTGTAGTCATACGCGACGATCAGGTAGCCGGTCGCATTTTCCGCAGCGTTCCATTGCACCGTGCTGGTCGTCTTGGTGGTACTGATGCTCACGCCGCGCGGCTGACCCGGCGGTGTCGTGCTGCTGTCGTTGCCATTCTGCAGTGCATGGAACAATAGCAACGGAGACGATATCGAACCCAGACCGGTCGTGTTGTCATAGCCTAAACCGGCGGAAAAGCCGGCGATGCCGTTGAACATGCTGGCGTTGCCGTTGCTGCCGTCGAGGATATCGTTGATGCTCGTGGAGACGGTACCATTGAGGTTGCTGTAGAGGAACGGATTGGCAAAGCCGATCTGGCCCAGTCCCACATACTTGCGTGCATGGTTGATGATGGTCATGAAGCCGGCCCAGATCGGCGCCGAGACGCTGGTACCACCATAGTTGAGCCAGCCGCCTTGCAGTTCGGAGTAGATCGCAACCCCCGTGATTGGGTTGCCAACGGCGGCCACATCGGGAAAATTACGTAGGTTGGACGAACCGCCGTTAGGCGTGGCGATCGATACCTTGTTGGTGGTGTCGGGCGTCCCGCCTTTACTGCTGGGGACCAGTTGGTAATCGGGGATTGGCCAGTAGCTGCTGATGCCGCCGCCGCTTGCGCCTAATTTCTCGCCGAGCGCATTCCAGGTGTCTTCTACGCCATAGCTGCCATCCCGTTGCGTGAACAGCGTGGTGCCGCCCACCGAGGTGACCAGTGGTTGGGTGGCCGGATCCGAGCCTTGCAGGTCACCGTTTCCCCCATAGGCTCCATTGTCGCCGGAAGAGACGTAGACGCCCTGGCCTTGCGCCACCATCTGTGTCAGTACCTGGCCTTCCGCAGCCATTGCCTGGGTGCCGAGCAGTTCCTCATCTATTCCGTAGGAAATGCTGACGGTCTGCGCCGTATTGTCGTCGGCCATCGCACCCAATGCCGCCAGCAACGCTGTCGGGAACGCGTCGTCGCCATCCTCGTAGACCAGGATCTGCTGCAACTGCGGATTCATCGCGATTGCCATGTCAATGTCCAGCGCTGCCTCACTAGCTACGTTTGCATCGTTGACCGCACCGTTATAGCCGTTGATGCTGCGCACCTTCACCGGCACGTTCGGTAGTTTGAACGTCTTTTCGTAAGTGGCGATGTCGCTGCTCAGGAAGCCGCCTTGCTCGAACAGCGCGAGCGTTTCCGATTTGTCCGGCGCCAGTTGAGCGGGAATGTTATAGGCCTTGCGGAGGTCCTGCGGGCTGAAGCCGCCATTGGGGCCATGCCCTGCGTTCTGGGGAGCGGCTTGCAGGCCGTGTGCGATACGTTTCTGGTTCATGGCCGCGCGTGCCGCTGGATCGGTGGGCGCTTTGATGGCCAGGGTTGCGGAGCGGTTGGCGTCGTCCAGTCCGACGATGCCGCCGACATGGCCCACCAGTTCGCTGGGCAACTGCGGTTGCTGATCGGCCGAGAAGAATGTCTTGCCGTTCTGACCCTGATAGCGGTTGAAGTTCACCCCGAGTTGCTTGGAGAAGGTGTTGGCGGGCGCGCTCACGGTGATCAGCGAACCTGCGCCACCGATACTTTTGATCTGCATGCCATGGGCTTGCGCGTAAGCTTTGACCGCATCGATGTCGCTCTGGCGCGCGCCGAAGCGCTTGGCGAATTCGCTGGGGGTGAGGTAATGCCCGTACAGCGCATCGCCTGGTTGTGAGACGTGCATCGCGTAGTCGTAAGCGCCAGCGCCGTCCTTCAACGGTAGTGTCAGCACCAGGTTGATCGGTGTGCTGGGTGCCAGTGCACTGAGCTTCTTTGCACTCTGTAACTGCTTGGGCAAAGTGGCCAACTTCGGTGTGACGGTCTGGTTATGCTGTGGTGCGGTGATCGCGTTGGCGGAAGGTGCAGCCAGAAATGCCACATACAGGGGGAAGTGGCGGAACAGGAAAACATTTGTTTTCATACGAAAGTGCCTTCGTTTTAGGAGGTACTACGAATCGCATTACCGGAACGGCGCGCACGCGCACGCCGCAGCACCGGCAAGCCGGGATGCGAGGGCATGGATAAAAAGTCTGATTCAGAGTCTCGGCGACTCTGAGATCGATTATAGTTTAATACACTTTTCAAGTATAGTTCTGCGCCTATCGATAATGTAGACAAATGGGGGGCTTCGACAGCGTATGCGCAGCGAGATATTGCCAAAATGCACGTGTGGCTAGGGATAGACGTTGCAAATAGGCTGTCGCATGTAATGTTGCTGTGGCGCGCTCGGAGCGCGTCATGGCGTTTTTCACGCGTTTCTTACACTTTATCGTGGCAGTTTTTTAGTCGGCCTCGCCACGGACTTGCGCGCGGGCCTGGTGAATCAGCGCCTTCATCTGTTCGCGATGGGTGTGTCGCGACACAGGGATTGCACCCAGGCAGATCGTTTCCTCGCGCAGCGTGGCGGTAAGGTTGTGGTGCGCACGGTTGCTTGTTCTGGAAGGCGCGGCGGGGAATACCGAGTTGCGCCGCCATTGCGTGGAGTTCGTCCGGCGTATCGGCGAGAATGATGCCCACAACGCTGGCCGCGCCAGGGATGCACCGCATCGTCGATGTAGACCGCCATCGTGTCCGCTCAGACGTGGGATTGCGTCACTGCGTTGTTGGCGTTGCTCGCTGTTGCGTCTGTCCCTGCAACCGCAGGCGCATCATGCTCGGCGCTAGCGTGGCCGTCATCGCCGAGCGTTGTGTTGTCTTGCTCGGCGAACTCGGCGACCAACGCGTCGAGGTACTCGGCTGCGGTCTTGCTTTCCGCGGCGGCCAGTGCGTCGATCATCTGTTGCAACTGCGTCGAATAGTCGAGGGTGATTGTGTTGCCTTCCTGCTCCTGCACGTTGGCCAGATGCTTGAGCATCGCCAGCATCGGCACCGGGTTGTCGGCGTTGCCCATGGTTTGTCCACCGACCGCCAGTAGCCACTGTCGGCCTTGCAGGCCGATTGCGGCCAGTACGCGACCGTTCTTGTCCTGCAATACGGCGTGGTTGGCGATGGGCTGCTCGCGATCCAGGCGGGCGAAGGCACGCTGCGGCTGCTGTTTCTTGCGCTTATCGCGCTTGGCTTTGGAGGTCTTGGACACGGTGAGTCTCGTCTGCGAAGTCGCGTCCATTGTAAACACCGTCGTGCGGACCATCCCAACGCAGTCGTTACCGACCATGACGCCGTCGATGGAATTCCGGCTGTGTCAGGGTTGGGCGGTAGTTTCCGTGTTTGTGATCTTTGTCACCGTGACCGTGCCGTTGATCGTGCGCAGCGCGTCGCGGGCGGCCGCAGCGGCGACTTCCGGCGGGGTGGTGCGAGGCGATGCGGTTTGCACTTGCGCTTTGGCCGCTGTCGTGGGTGCCGCCGCAGGCGTCGCTGCTGGCAGCGTGGCGGGCACTGCGGCGGGGGTGGTCGCGGCCGCACTCATGTCCGGTACTTTGGTGTCGGCATCGGTTTGCAATTTGCCAAGAGCGAGGCTGTGGCCGGTGTCGGTGCTCGCGGCTTCTTCCGCATCTTTGGTCATCACCACGATGCTGATGCGACGGTTGATGGGATTGTTCGGCACCTGCTTGTCGAACAGCACCGACGAGGACAATCCGACCACGCGCGAAACTTTGTCTTCGCTCATGCCGCCAGTGACCAGTTCGCGTCGCGCGGCGTTGGCGCGGTCGGCACTGAGTTCCCAGTTGCTGTAGCCGTTCTTGCCGCTGTATTGGGTGACGTCGGTGTGGCCGGTGATGCTGATGTGGTTGGGAACCTGGTTGATGAACCCGGATAGCTCGTGGAGGATGTTGCGGGTATAGGGCTTGAGTAGCGCACTGCCGAGATCGAACATTGGGCGGTTTTCCTTGTCCACGATCTGGATGCGCAGCCCGTCCGGAGTCAGGTCCAGCAGCAACTGGTCTTTGAACGGTTCCAGTGCTTGACTCTTGTCGATGGCCTCCTTCAGCTCCTGCATCAGCGATTCCAGGCGCTGTTTTTCTTTTTCGCGTTGTGAGCTCTTGCTGTCGTCGCCCTTCAAACTCTTGCTGCCGAACGGATCCTTGTTGTTGCCACGCTGCAACTCCCCGGAACCACCGAGTTTGATCATCGAGGTGCTGGCACCGCCGGGCCCGGCCATGCCGGGGCTTGGCGCCGGGCTCTTGCCCGCCAGCGGACTGGGATTGCGAAAATACTCGGAGATCGCCGCCCGCTGTTCCTTGGTGGTGGCCGCGACCAGCCACAGCACCAGGAAGAACGCCATCATTGCGGTCACGAAGTCGGCATAGGCCACTTTCCACGCGCCACCGTGGTGCCCACCGCCCTGGACCTTCTTGACCCGACGGATGATGACGGTGGATTTGGTCTCGGCCATGACCGCGTTACTTGATCGTCTTCAGATGCGACTCGAAGTCGGCGAAACTCGGACGCACGTTGGTTGGCAGCGTTTTGCGCGCGAATTCCAGTGCGATCTTCGGGTTGTAGCCGCGCAGGCAGGCCAGCAGCGCGGTCTTCACCGATTCGTAGATGCGTCCGTCCTGTTCGGCGCGCGCTTCCATCGCCGCCGACAGCGGCGAAACGAAACCATACGCCATCAAGATGCCGAGGAAGGTGCCGACCAGCGCAGCACCGACGTGGTGGCCGATCTCCTCGATCGGGCCGCCGATGGACCCCATCGTGATCACGATGCCCAGCACCGCGGCGACGATGCCGAAGCCCGGTAGACCGTCGGACACCTTGCTCAGCGCGTGCGCCGGCGCCAGTGCCTCGTGGTGGTGCTTTTCTAGTTCCAGTTCCAGCAACGGTTCCAGTTCGTGCGGTTCGATGTTGCTACCGATCATCAGCCGCAGACAGTCGGTGATGAAGTCGAGCAGGTGATGGTCGGCCAGCACTTTCGGATAATTGCCGAAAATCGCGCTGGAGGCGGGGTTCTCGACATGGTCTTCCAGCGCCATGAAGCCATCGCGCCGTGCCTTGTTCAACAGCTCGTAGATGAGGGTGAGGGTGCCGCGATAGTCGTCGGCTTTGTACTGCGGTCCTTTGAACACGCCGACGATGCCGCCAAGGGTTTCCTTGACGATCTTGCCTGGTGTGCTGACCAGGAACGCGCCCAACGCCGAACCGCCGATGATCATCAGCTCGTAGGGCTGCCACAGCGCGCCGAGTTTGCCGTGCGAGAGCACGTAACCACCGACGACACTGACAAGGACGACGATGAAGCCAACGATAATGAGCATGGCAGGGGAGCCTGCGGACCGAAACGGGGATACCCTGTTGTCGGCTTGGCGGCGTGTTTCTGAAGATGCGACCGATGACCGAAGCGGGGCCGAGCTCGGATGCGGGGCGGTGTTGGCCCCTTGCATGTTCGCTGATGTGGTTGTTCAGCCGATCGCGCCACTGCCCTGGCGGACGCATTTGAGTGTCTCTCCCTGCCCGGACAACGTCAGCGTGGCTTGGTCAGGCAGGGGCTGCCAGAACGTGTTGCCGAGTGCATCGGCGTAGCGGGCTCCCGGTTCGGTCCCGGTCCCGGCACGGTGCAGATCCAGGCGGATGCCGCGCACCCGTAGGGCCAGGCGCTCGCCGGTCGCGTCGAGTGCGGCGGGGACGAGTTCCTCGCCGCAGCGCCATTGCACGGGCAGGACGTCGGACTGCCGTTCGACCGCCGTGGCCGCTGGCGCGGTGGTCGCTGCGGACCCTGCCGGTCTGCCCTGCGGCGATGTTGTCATGCGCTGGCAGGCGCTCAGGGTCAGCAACAGCGCCAGAAAGACAGTGAAACGGCGTGACGCGCGCATGCTGGTTCTCCTATGGGGCGGCGGTGTCGCGAATCAGGCGGGTGCGGTCTCTGCGCCACCACGGCGCAACGGATTGGGCAGCGCCTGGCCCTGCTCGGTGAACTGTAGCGAGACAGAATTCAGACAGTGACGTTCGCCGCTGGGGGGCGGACCGTCCGGAAACACATGGCCGAGATGGCTATCACAGCGTGCGCAGACGATCTCGGTGCGGATCATGCCGTGGCTGGTGTCGCGCACCTCACGCACGTGGTCCGGGTGATAAGGCGCGAAGAAGCTGGGCCAGCCCGTGCCGGAGTCGAACTTGGCGCTGGAGCGGAACAGCGGTAGTCCGCACAGTCTGCAGGTGTAGACGCCATCGAGCTTGTTGTCCAGGAACGCACCGCAGAACGGCGCCTCGGTGCCATGTTGCAACAGGACCCGCCGGGCTTCGGTATCGAGTCCGGCGATCAGGTGCTCGCGTTCGGCGGCGCTGGGGGGCGTGAGGTCGAATGGGTGCATGGCATGTCCCGTGGCGGGGTGTGAGTGTGAAAGATGTGGGCTTTCGATAGGGGATCAAGCCGCGGCCGGTGGCGACGGCGGGCTGCCCAACGGCGACGGGCGCCGCATTCGTTCTTGGGCGAAGAAGGCCGGTGCTTTTTTAACAGCGATACGTCCTCGCGCAGCCGCTGGTTCTCACGCTCCAATCCACGGATGCGTTCTGCTCCAGCGTCAGCGGCCGGCCTAGTCCTTAGCTGGGCGGTTTGCTCGGCATGGTACTGGGCCAGCCAGCGGCGCACGGCGCTATCGACCAGATCCAGGTCGCGCCACACTTGGCCCATGCTGAAGCCATTGCCGCGGATCATGTGCATCACCTGCAGCTTGAAGGTTGCTACGCGGGCGGAAATTCATGTCGTCTTCGATCCCCGTTGGGGAGGATCGTCCGCTATCGAGATGTCCACGAGAATTAAACTAAGACAGTTTCATTGTGGAACCACTGGCAGGGTGATGCGATCGCGTCTGCAAGTGTCGCGCCCGGTCCATCACCGATATTGTTTGACGCTGATAGTTAATGATTGAATTGCTGTCAAGCGCGTTAAAAAATGAAGGGCGCTTTGCACTGGCACCCGCTGGGCTAGAGTTTAACAATGCATGCGCATCCTCTGCCACATTACAAAGGAATAGTCATGGGCGCATATTCTGCCAAACGTCACTTTTGCAAGAGTGCCATGTGTGCCGTGTTCGCACTGGCGGCCGTTGCCGTCACATCGGTCGGCGCACAACAAACTCAGGCTGCGAATAGTTTTGCATACAATTATAATCTCGATGCAAAGTATATTATGATAAAAACGCCAAAATTTCTGGCGGCGAGACGTGTACGCCCTTGAGTCCGCCGCCAAGGGACGCTCAAGGTAACTTCACTGGCACTGGCAGAGGTCAGCACCTGCTAGTAGGTTTCACTTTCAACATGCAGGCGATGCGCGATGCGGACTTTACCATCCCTTTGGAGGGTATATACCAAAATGGGTACGTAGTACAGAGTCCGCGGAGGTTGTTTATTCGTATTTCCAAATCAAAGATCCTGATCAGTACCGGCTGATCAGTAGCGTGTAACAGCCGTTGATTATGCGCGGTGGCCCACCGTGACACGGGTCGCCGCGTTGCCGATGTCAGTGTCGCCGCGCAGAACCCACACATCCGGCGGTGGCGTTCATCATCTCCGTGTCCTTTCGGGCAAGACGTTGAACAGGCGCCGTCATACTTCCGGCCGGGTTCAACGTCAGCTGGTCTGTCGTGGTGGCGTATTGGCGGCTGAGATCGGTATGCACTACCGTCCGTGCGTGGGCTGGCGCAGGACGATGGTCCTCTGCAATCCGGTGCAGATCAGCTCGGCGACCAGATAGGCTAGCTTGAGGTAGTGCGGGTCCAGCCGCGCGTAGTAGCCGGTGATGGCGCCATCGCGTTCGAGCCGGCGTATCCGCTCGATGCAGCGGGGGGCACAAGCCCCGCCTGTCCCCAGTTCGGTAAACCAGATGCGGCTCTCCTGTTGCAGGATGCGTAGGGTCTTGCGCGCTCGATCTTGTCCAGTTTGCGGGGGTGTGGGGCCATATGCGTGAGTCTCAGTGTTTTAACCTACCGTGTGAGCCAAAATTGGGGGAAAATCCGCGGGTGGCTGCCTATACTGCGGCTAAACCCATCCATGGCGCTATTCAGCCAGGGATTTGATCCAGACGAGGTAGAAGCATGCGCGTCCTGATTTTGGGCAGTGGTGTGATCGGTACGGCCACGGCCTGGTATCTGGCCCGCAGCGGCTGTGAGGTGAGCGTGGTCGACCGCCAGCCGGCGGTCGGGCTGGAGACCAGCTATGCCAATGCCGGGCAGGTCTCGCCCGGCTACGCCTCGCCGTGGGCCGCACCGGGGGTGCCGCTGAAAGCGTTGAAGTGGCTGTTCCAGCGCCATGCGCCGCTGGCGATCACCCCCACCGCCGATCTGAAGCAGTATCTGTGGTTGGCGCAGATGCTGCGCAATTGCACGGCTGAGCGCTATGCGATCAATAAAGCACGCATGGTGCGCCTGTCCGAATACAGCCGCGATTGTCTGGATCAGTTGCGTGCCGAGACCGGCATCGCCTACGAAGGACGTCAGCTCGGCACTACCCAGTTGTTCCGTACCCAGGCCCAGTTGGACGCCGCGGCCAAGGATATCGCGGTGCTGCGCGAGTACGGCGTGCCCTACGAGTTGCTGGACCGCGCCGGTATTGCCCGAGTCGAGCCGGCCCTGGCCGACGCGCCTGCCACGCTGGTCGGTGCGTTGCGCCTGCCCAACGACCAGACCGGCGATTGCCACCTGTTCACCCAGCGTCTGGCCGCGCTGGCGACGGCGGCAGGGGTGCGGTTTCGTCATGGCGAGACGATCCAGGCGTTGCTGGCCGATGGCGACCGCCTCGATGGCGTGCGCATCGGCGGCCGTGTGGAGCGTGCCGATCGCTATGTGGTTGCTCTGGGCAGTTATTCCCCGGCGTTGCTCGCGCCGCTTGGCATCCGCCTGCCGGTATATCCGCTGAAGGGCTACTCGTTGACCTTGCCGATCCGCGACCCCGCACGAGCACCGAACTCCACCATCCAAGACGAAACCTACAAGGTGGCGATCACCCGCTTCGACCAGCGCATCCGCGTCGGTGGCATGGCCGAACTGGCGGGTTTTGACCTGTCGCGGCCGGCGCGACGCCGCGCCACGCTGGAGAAAGTGGTGCGCGAGCTGTATCCGCACGGTGGCGATCTGGCCGCGGCCGAATTCTGGACCGGGCTGCGCCCCGCGACCCCGGACGGTACTCCGGTGGTCGGCGCCACCGGCTACCGGAATCTGTTTCTCAATACCGGCCACGGCACCCTCGGCTGGACCATGGCCTGCGGTTCCGGTCGCTATCTGGCCGACCTGATCGCGTCGCGTCAGCCGCAGATCGATGGCGAAGGTCTGGACCTGTTCCGTTATTCGCGTCCTGCCGGCGTACCCGCTGCGGAGGCCCCTGCGTGCGCCCAGCCCGTGCGCTGATCGATCTCCACGCGCTGCGCCATAACTATCGTTTGGCCAGGCGGCTCGGGGGCGGCAAGGCGCTTGCAGTGGTCAAGGCCGATGCCTACGGGCATGGCGCGGTGGCGTGCGCGCGTGCGCTGGAGGCCGAGGCGGACGGGTTTGCGGTGGCTTGCATCGAGGAGGCGCTGGAACTACGTCAGGCTGGCATCGCGGCACCGATCCTGCTGCTGGAAGGCATCTTCGAGGCCGACGAATTGCCGCTGGTCGCCGAGCATCGGCTGTGGTGCGTGGTGGCCTCGCCCTGGCAGGTGGAGGCGATCGCCGCCTTCGCCGCACCGCAGCCGCTGTGCCTGTGGTTGAAGCTGGATAGCGGCATGCACCGGCTCGGCCTGGCCCCGGACGCATTCCGTGCCGCGCATGCACGGCTGAGCGCATTGCCGCAGGTCGAGCGGCTGGTGCTGATGAGCCATTTCGCGCGTGCCGACGAGTTGGAGAGCGAGCGCACACTGGAACAGGTCGAGGTGTTCCGGCAGGCCACTGCCGACCTGGCTGGCGAGATCAGTCTGTGCAATTCGCCGGCGTTGTTGGGTTGGCCGCAGGTGCGCAGCGACTGGGCGCGTCCGGGGTTGATGTTGTATGGCGCAGACCCGTTCGCGGCGGCAGCGGTGCTGCCGGGCGAACTGCGCCCGGTGATGACCTTGCAGTCCAAGATCATCGCGGTGCGCGATCTGGAACCCGGCGAGCCTGTCGGCTACGGTGCCCGCTTCGTCGCGCCACGGCCGACCCGGGTGGGCGTTGTGGCGATCGGCTATGCCGATGGTTATCCGCAGTTGGCGTCGAATGGCACACCGGTGCTGATCGACGGTATGCCGGGTGAGCTGATCGGACGCGTGTCCATGGACATGCTCACTGTGGATCTGACCGAACATCCGCAGGCCGGGCTTGGCAGCCTGGTGCAGTTGTGGGGCGCGCAACCGCGCATCGATGCCCTGGCCGCACACTGCGCTTCCAGTGCCTATCGCCTGCTGTGCGGGTTAAAGCGCGCACCGCGCCACTACCTGGGCGATTAATGGCCGGCTCGCGCCCGCGTCGCATCAGCGCTCGGCGACGGCGGCGTCCTTGCGCAGCTCGCGATGCAACCAGTCTTCAAGCATGCGCTTTTCGTAGCGTAGTGGATCGGTACTCAGGCCGACCGAGCGATTGAGCAGATAGCTGCCGTCCAACAACTTGCGCTTGCCCTGTGCCAGCACTTGGCCATTGGCGCCGTATAGCGTGAAGGTCAGATTGATCCGGGGTGGGTAGATGTCGCGCATCACCCGCACATCATTCCATTGCAGACCGTGCCAGGGCTCGTAGTCGCCGGCGCGCTTGATGTCGGTCAGTTCGATATTCAGGCGCTGGCCCGGCTGCAATTGTCTGCTCGCCTGCTTCTGTAGGTAAACGGCCAGGTCGTGTACCCAGTCGCCGCGCTCGGCGTCCCAGCGGTTGCGGCTTTGGCGTAGTTCGCTGAACGTGGCCGGGTCGGCCCAGCCGACTTGCACCGGGCTATCGCCGGCGATGCTGCGCGGGGCCTGCGGATCGGTGACGTTGCGGATCTCTGCGTGGGCTCCGCCCGCCCACAGGCAGGCCACAGCCAGCGCCATCCAGGCAGAACGGATCGTCATGGCGGATCTCCAGGAGGTGTCGGTCAAGTGTGTGCGCGTGCTGCCATGTCTGCAATCGCGGTGACGCCGATGGCACGGCGGATTGTTCGCTGATTCATCTGCGCGCCGTCCACACACGTTTGGCTGCTGCGCAGTCGTTTTGTTAGCCGCTCTAAATGCTGTCCCCTGGCCCGTATCCTGACAGGGCGGGGCGGGGCGATCGTGTCTGGAAGCATTGCGCTCGGTCCGCTGAAAATATTTTTTGATACTAAAAGCATTTTGTGATCGTTGTTTCAAGCCACCGTACTACGGGTCGTCGCGTTGCCGATGTCTGTGCTGCCGCGCACAATCCATCCAGCGGCATGCATGATGTCCGTATCTCGGCCAAGGCGTTGCAGATGCGCTGCCATGGGTCCGACCCGCATGCCACAGATGGATTGCCGAAGGTACCGAAGCGTTCGTGCAGTGCGTGTCGCTGGGTCTGCTGGGGCATGTGGCGCTTCTGCCCGGGCGCGCCAAGGCTTGACGGCGGCCGTGCCGCTTCAACAAGATGGAGGTTCATCCTTGGTGTCCTGGCGTGCTGTGTTGCTGGGTAGGCTGATCGCATCGCCCATTCCTCAACGCAGGCCGCGTCTAGAACAATTGCCGTCATGTATGCCAGTTCCGATCCCTCCTCGGCTCCGCTTGCGCAGGCGAATGATCTGCGTTATCGCGAGATTTTCGACAAGATCGACTGCGGTTTCTCGGTGGTGCAGGTGTTGTTCGATGGCGCACGTGCAGTGGATTACGTGTTCCTGGAAGTCAATGCGGCGTTCGAACGCGAAACCGGCATGCATGATGTGGTCGGCCGACGCATCCGCGAGCTGTCGCCGGCTCATGAGGAGCACTGGTTCCAGCGTTACGGCGAAGTTGCGCTGAGCGGCCGTTCGGCCAAGTTCGAGAGCTTTGCCGCCGATCAGGGCCGTTGGTGGGCGGTGGATGCGTTTCGTATCGGCGTGCCAGAGCAGCGTCAAATCGCCGTGCAGTTTCTCGACATCACCGAGCGCAAACGGGTTGAGCGCGATCTTGCCGAAAGCGAGGCGCGCTTCAGCGCGCTCGCCGAGGGGTTGCCCATGCCGGTGTGGGTGCTGGATGTCAGTGGCGAATTGCGTTTCACCAATACCGCCTACGCGGAATTTTTCGGCATCGATGCGCAGGCCGACGCGACGCGTCCGAGTTGGAGCGATGTGCTGCATCCGGATGATGCTGGCGTGTTTGCCGTCGAGTTGCGCAATGCGCTGTGCGATCAACGCAACTTACGTGCGCTGGTGCGTGCGCGCCGTCATGACGGCCAATGGCGCTGGGTCGAGATGACGGCAGTGCCGCGTTACTCCGCCGAGGGGCAATTCATTGGCTTGGCCGGTAGCAGTCCGGACGTTACCGAACGCCGCGATATCGAATTGGCGCGGGAGCAATTGCTGGACTCCGAGCGCAGTGCGCGTAACGCTGCCGAGAGCATGGCACGGCTGAAGGACGAGTTTCTGGCCACCTTGTCGCACGAACTGCGCACGCCGTTGACCACCATTCTCGGCTGGAGCGATCTGCTGTTGCAGCGATTGCCGCCGGACGATCCCAGCAGCAAGGGATTGTCGGTCATCGCCAGCAGCGCGCGTGCGCAGCAGCGGCTGATCTCGGACATGCTCGATCTGAGCAGCATGCTGCTGGGCAAGGTGCAGTTGGAAGTGGAAGCGCTGGATCTGGCCGAGCAGGTGCGCGAGGCGATGCGCGCGCAGGAGCCTGTGGCCAATGGCAAGGACCAGGCATTGACCCTGCAGGCGCCATCGCAGCCGTGCATGGTGCTGGGCGACGCCACGCGCTTGCAGCAGGTGTTCTGGAACCTGTTGTCCAATGCGATCAAATTCACGCCTGCGCATGGGCGTATCGCCTTGACGATCGAGGTGGATGCCGACGGCGAGCACGTCAATATCGCGGTGCGCGATTCCGGCGATGGTATTTCTGCCGACTTCCTGCCGCATCTGTTCGGCCGGTTTCGCCAGGCCGACAGCACCACCACCCGCTTGCATGGTGGGCTGGGTCTTGGCTTGGCGATCGTGCAGCAGTTGGTGGAGATGCACGGGGGGCAGATCAGCGCGGCCAGCGAAGGTCGCGGTTGCGGCGCGGTGTTCACCGTGCGTCTGCCGTTGCACCGTGATGCCTCGTGCAAGCGTCCGTTGCGCGAGGTGCGCGCGTTCGCGACGTCCGAGAAGGTGGTCGAGGCGCATGCGCTCAAGGGCATGCGTTTGCTGGCAGTGGAAGATCAGCCGGATATGCTCGATTACCTGCGTCGTCTGCTCGAAGAGCAGGGCGCGCAGGTCATCGTGGCCGGTTCCGCCAGCGAAGCCTTGGAGCTACTCGGTGGTGATGGTTATACCGCCATCGACGTGATGGTGACCGATATCGGCATGCCGGGCATGGACGGCTACGGCCTGATTCGCACTGTGCGCGAGATCATGTGCCTGGGTGCGGCCGAACTGCCGGCGGTGGCGGTGACCGCGCTGGCGCGCGATGACGATCGCCGGCGCGCGTTGCAGTCCGGGTTTCAGGAGCATCTGGCTAAGCCGTACAGCGTGGCGCAGTTGGTATCGGCGGTGCGCTTCGCTCGGCAGGGCTGATGGCGGTTGCCGGCTGGCGTGTGGAGTGCATGCGAGGATGGCAGCGTGCGCTTCCGTTATCGTCTCGACGGTGCAGGTGATGCCGCCATTGCGCAGCGTAGCTGATGGCGCAGGAGGGGCGGCCTAGAAGTTGCGTCGATGACCTGGCCGATGCTGTCGATACATCGTCCGCATTTGCTGGTCGCATGAATCCGCGCCGTGCGCTGGTGCTCACGGCGTTCCTGGCGCTGTGATTGCCGTGCCGTCACCTTGACGTAGATTTCACTTTTTCTCTGGCGCGGCTGTGCATTATCGCCGTTCGCCCGGTTTCCTGGATCTCCACGACGCATGGCTATTTTTTCGCCGATTCGTGCATGTTGGGTCGTGTGCGCCCTTGCGGTTGTCTTGCTCGCCGCTTGTGGCGATACCGCCAAACATTCCATCGAGGATGGTATGGGACCGAATCCGGTATTGCCCGATCCGGTGAGGCGGATGATTCCCACGGTGAAGATCGCGCAGGTCAAGCGCTGGGCCGCCGGTGCCGCACCGGTACCGGCCGATGGCTTGGCGGTGCAGGCATTCACGCGCGATCTGGATCACCCACGCTGGCTCTATGTTCTGCCCAATGGCGATGTGTTGGTGGCTGAGACCGCGGCACCGCCAGCGCCGAACAAGCAAAGAAGCAGCGGTCTGCGCGACAAGATCCAGGGTGCGATGATGGCCAAGGCTGGCGCCAGTATGCCCAGCGCCAATCGCATTACCTTGCTGCGCGATGCCGACGGCGATGGCGTGGCCGAAGTGCGCACGCAGTTTTTGACGGGCCTGCATTCCCCGTTCGGGATGGCTTTGGTGGGGCATCGTCTGTACGTTGCCAATGCCGACGCGCTGGTCAGCTTCCCTTACAAGGAGGGCGATACCCAGATCAGTGCCGCGCCCAGTGTCCTGGCCAATCTACCGGGCGGTATCAATCACCACTGGACCAAGAGCCTGTTGGCCAGCCGTGATGGCAAGAAGCTCTACGTGGGTGTGGGTTCCAATAGCAACGTCGCCGAGAATGGCATGGAACAGGAGCTCAACCGCGCGGCAATCCTGGAAGTGGACGTGGCCAGCGGTGCCACCCGGGTGTTCGCCGGTGGTCTGCGTAATCCGGTGGGATTGGCCTGGCAACCCGGTACCGACACGCTGTGGACGGTGGTCAATGAGCGCGACGAGCTCGGCAGCGATCTGGTCCCCGACTATTTGACCTCGGTGCGCGAGGGCGGTTTCTACGGCTGGCCCTATAGCTATTACGGCCAGCATGTGGACGAGCGGGTGCAGCCGCAGAACCCGGAGCTGGTGGCGAGCGCGATCAAACCGGACTATGCGCTCGGCGCGCATACGGCGTCGCTGGGGCTGGTCTTTTACGAGGGGGCACTGTTGCCCGCAGCTTACCGTGGTGGCGTCTTTGTCGGTCAGCACGGCTCCTGGAATCGCGATCCGCCATCGGGTTACAAGGTCATCTACGTGCCCTTTGTCGGCGGCAAGCCCAGTGGCAAGCCGCAGGATGTGCTGACCGGTTTCCTGGATGTCGAAGGCCACGCACAAGGCCGCCCGGTAGGGGTGGCGGTGGACAAGCCCGGTGCATTGTTGGTCGCCGACGATGTCGGCAACGTGGTCTGGCGGGTCACGCCGAAGATGGGTAGATAAGCATGATCGGTTGCCGCAGTTGCCGCATCGGTTCGCGCTGGAGAGGCAACTGCATCGAATGGGCTCAATGCGCCACCAGCGCCGGCTCCACGCCGAAGCGGCGTGCGTAGCCGCGTTCGTCGAATACGCGCTTGACCTCGGTATCGTCCAGTCCTGGTGCGGCGTAAATGGCGTAGATCACGCGGCCGTCGTCGTGTTCTCCACGCTGGTGCAGACGATAGCGCAAGCGTTGGCTGTCGGCGCTGTTCGGATAGTGCAACGGTGGTTGGTTGCCATCCAGCTCCACCTCGCTGTTGTCGACGACACCACCGATGAAGACTGCGCGCATGCTGCTTCTCCAAGCATTGAGTGCATCCACACTAGGCGCGGGCATGTTGTCGGCGCATCAACACGACGTTGGATTGGCGCACAGTCCGGTCGACTGTCGCACTCCCGGTAGAATGCGCGTCCCACCCGAGTGCGATTCCCGATGCCGGCTGTCCAAGATGCTCCCCTCGACACGCTGTTCCTGCCGTTCGCCCAGGGCAGGCTGCCCTGGCCAGCCGGCAAGGTGCTGTTCTTGCGCGCGCGCGAGGGTTGGGCGCTGCGCCAGTATGCGCAGGCGACGCAACTGGTCTGCGAACAGGACTACCGCCCATTCGCAATGGCGTTGCAGCAGGGTGGGTGGCAGGTTCGCGCGGAGCAGGCAGGCGCTCATGACGATCCTGGTGGTTATGCGCTGGTGCTGGTGCTACCGCCACGCCAACGCGAGGAGGCAAGGGCCCTGCTGGCACGTGCGTTGGCGCTGGCCGCGCCGGGCGGCGTGGTGGTCGCCTGCCAAGCAAATAATGAAGGCGCGCGCTCCGGCGAAGACGATCTGCAGCAATTGGCTGGCCTCGGCGGCAAACTGATGAAACACCATTGCCGTGTGTACTGGACCGCGCCCCTGCACGGAACGCACGATGCCACCCTGCAACAGCGCTGGGCCGCTGCGGACGCGCCGCGACCGATCCTTGGTGGGCGCTTCCTTAGCCGTCCCGGCGTGTTCGCCTGGGACCGCATCGACCCGGCTTCGGCGCTGTTGGCCGAGCATCTGCCAGTGGACCTGCGCGGGCGTGCCGCCGATCTCGGCGCTGGTTACGGTTATCTGTCGTCCGAATTACTGGCGCGCTGCGCGCAGATCACCGCGTTGGATCTGTTCGAGGCCGATGCGCGCGCGCTGGCAATGGCGCGCCATAACCTGGCACAGACCTCGGCCACGGTGACGTTGGGCTTCCACTGGCACGACGTCACCGCGGGGCTGCCTGCGCACTACGACGTGATTGTCAGCAATCCGCCGTTCCACGCGCCCGGTCGGATGGAGCGGCCGGACATCGGTCGCCGTTTCATCGCGGTGGCCGCGCAGGCGCTGACGCCTGGCGGGCGCCTGTATCTGGTCGCCAATCGGCACCTGCCCTACGAGGCGGTGCTCGATGCCAGCTTCGGCGCGACCGAGGTGGTCGCCACCCGCGACGGTTTCAAGCTGATCTGTGCGGTGCGCGCTCGCACGACGGTACGCCGATGAAGCTGGTCAAACATCTGGCCAACCTGGGGTATGGCAGCCGCAAGCAGGTGGCGCTGATGTTTCGCGAGGGACGTATCACCGATGCCGACGGCGATGTCCTGTATGCCGACGATCAGGTGCCGCATGCGGCGATCCGGGTCGATGGCGAGGTGCTGGACCCGCCGCCGGGGCTGCTCCTGGCGTTGCACAAGCCGGTCGGCTACACCTGTTCGACCAAGGATCCCGGACGCATCGTCTACGATCTGTTGCCGCCGCGATTTCGCCTGCGTTCGCCCCTGCTGTCCACGGTCGGACGCCTGGATCGCGACACCAGCGGCCTGCTGTTGATGACCGACGATGGCGTCCTGCTGCATCGCATCGTCGCGCCGAAGTCGCGTTTGGCCAAGATCTACGAGGCGACCCTGGCCGAGGATCTGCGTGGCGATGAGGCCGCGCAGTTCGCCAGCGGCACGTTGTTGCTGGACGGCGAAACCACGCCCTTGCTGCCGGTGGAAATGGAGGTGCTGGGCGCGCGGCAGGTGCGTGTCGCCTTGCACGAAGGGCGTTACCACCAGGTGCGGCGGATGTTCGCCGCGGTCGGCAACCATGTGATCGCGCTGCACCGTTGCCGTATCGGTGGCCTGGCGTTGGACGAGCTGCCGGCTGGGCAGTGGCGTGTGCTGGAGTCGGCCGAGCTGGCGCAACTGTTTGGATAGCAGTCTGGATTCGCAACGCGCTGAGACGTGTTGCGTTGAACATTGTGGCTTGAGTAAAACCACGCTGCGCGATGTGCGGTGTGGCTAACAGGCGTGATCGGGAAAGTGGGTTGCACCTCAGCGTGCGCGCTTGCAATCGCTGATTGTTGCCAGTGGAAAATCTCCGCTGTGGTGGCGCAGTGGAGGATCGACGGGGTCACTCGAACAGCTTTTCCCAGCCGTCCACGCCAAGTTTCTCCAGCGTTTGCAGGTTGCGTTCGACGATCACGTCCGCGTCCGGGAACGCGGCCACCGCGCGTTCCACGCTGTCCTCGCGCAGCAGGTGCAGGGTGGGGAAGGGCGCGCGATTGGTGTAGTTGCCGATGTCGTCCGCTGCGGTGCCGGCGAACTGGTAGTGCGGATGGAAGCTGGCCACTTGCAAAATGCCTTGCAGATCCAGTGCTTGGACCGCAGCGTCAGCGTTGTCGAGGAAGTCGTTGTAGTCCAGGAAATCCTGCAGCACGTGTGGATGCACGATCAGCGTGGTGTCGATCTGTTCTGCCGGGGTATCGCGCAGCAGCAGCAGTTCCTCGGCCAATTCTTCGAGCAGGGCTTCGGGCGTGGTCGCATCGCTGAGCACGTAGCGCACTTGCTGCTTGACGGATACCGCCTTGGCGAATGGACACAGGTTCAGGCCGATCACTGCGCGTTCCAGCCATTGGCGGGTCAGTGCGATGGGATCGGCGGTGTGGCAGGGGGGCGTGGGATCCATGGCGACGGTGACGTTGGGTAGAGCGCTGGCGCGCAAGTGTATGCCGGATGCGGGGTGTCCCGGTGCGGCCGCTGGCATGGCGCGGGCAGCGGCGCGGCGGCGACATCGGTAGGATAGGTGCTCTTTTTCCGAGGAGTCGCCATGCCGTCTTTCGACGTCGTTTCCGAAGTGGACAAGCACGAACTGACCAATGCGGTGGATCAGGCCAACCGGGAACTGGCCACGCGCTTCGACTTCAAGGGCGTGCAGGCCACCTTCGAGCTGGACAATCAGGTCATCGCCCAGTCCGCGCCCAGCGATTTCCAACTCAAGCAGATGACCGATATCTTGCGCGCGCGCCTGCTTGCGCGTGGCATCGACGTGCGCTGCCTGGAGTTCGGTGACGTGGAGACCAATCTGGCTGGCGCGCGGCAGAAAGTCACCGTCAAGCAAGGTATCGAGCAGAAGCTGGCCAAGAAGATCGTCGCCACGCTCAAGGAGGCCAAGCTCAAGGTCGAAGCCCAGATCAATGGCGAGAAACTACGCGTCAGCGGCAAGAAGCGCGATGATCTACAGGACGCGATCGCCCTGCTGAAGAAGAGCGATTTCGAGCTGCCATTGCAGTTCGACAACTTCCGCGATTGAGCCCCCGGCGGTGCATGGCCGCCGCCGCATGCCGATAGGCATCGGACGTGGATCGCGGCGATAATCCGCGCATGCCCCGTTCCCGTTCCAATGCTGTGGCTGCGGCGTGGATGATCGCTGCGGTCGCGTTTTTCTCGCTGATGGACGTGGCGATGAAGTTGCTCAGCGCGCATTATCCGGCGCTGCAGATGGCGACGTTGCGTGGCGCCGCCTCGCTGCCATTCGTGTTGTTATGGGTACTGATTAGCGCTGGGCCACGCGCGATCATGCCGGTGCGCTGGGGATTGCATCTGTTGCGCGGTGTGCTCGGCATCGCGATGATCGCCTGCTTCGCCTGGGCGTTGCGCCACCTGTCGCTGTCCACCGCCTATACCATCTACTTCGTTTCGCCGCTGCTGGTGGCGGCGTTGTCGGTGCCGTTGCTTGGCGAGCACGTCGGCCCGCGGCGCTGGGCCGCGATTGGCCTCGGCTTGGTGGGCGTATTGGTGGTGCTGCGGCCGGGTGTGGGAGGGCTGATCTCGCTGCCAGGTCTGATGGTATTGCTGGCGGCCGGTGCCTATGCGGTGGCGACGATCCTGGTCAGCCTATTGGCGCGCAGCGATACCCCGCAGTCGCTGGTGGTCTGGTTTTTATTGCTCATGGCATTGGGCGCTGGTGCGTTGGCGCTGCCGGGATGGACACCGCTGCAAGCGGCCGATGCGGGCTGGATCACCCTCATGGGGCTGGCCGGTGCGCTGGGCCAAGTCGCGCTGACCCAGGCATTTCGCCGTGGCGACGCCTCGCTGATCGCGCCGCTGGAATACAGCGGCCTGCTGTGGGTGATCCCCTGGGATTGGCTGCTCTGGCGCACGCTACCCGATGTCTGGACCTGGGTGGGGGGGGCGATCATCGTCGCCAGTGGCCTGTATCTGCTGCATCGCGAGCGGATACGTGCCGTGTCCCATCCGCCGCCGCAGATGCACCCCTGACCTGGTCGGTGCCGGCCATGCGATGCGGGCGTTAGCGTCGCTAACACAACGACGGTCTCGCCCTCGGACAGGCGCGGGCATTGCTCGGAATCCTCATGTACTCCCTGTACACTGCGGTTCCTGCGCGCTGTCCGCGCCCACCCGACAGCGACTCGCGACGTGTTGTTAGCCACTCTCAAAATCCGATGGCATAACACTCGCCATCCTGGCCTGATAGGCTTTGCCCCCTTTCTTGAGGGCACCGTGTGGTGATCCAGTTCGAGCGCCTGCACAAGTCCTATGACGTTGCCGACCAGCCGGTCGTGGCCCTGCATCCGCTCGATCTGCGGATCGAGGCCGGCGAGGTATTCGGCATCATCGGCCATTCCGGTGCCGGCAAATCCACCCTGATCCGGTTGATCAACCGGTTGGAGGAGCCCAGCGGCGGACGTTTGCGCATCGACGACGAGGACGTCACCGCGCTGGATCGTGCCGGGCTGCGCACGCTGCGCCAGCGTGTGGGCATGATCTTCCAGCACTTCAATCTGTTGTCCTCGCGCACCGTCGCCGGTAACGTCGCCTTTCCGCTGGAGCTGGCCGGCACGCCGCGTGCGCAGATCGATCTGCGGGTGGCCGAACTGCTGGCTCGGGTCGAATTGACCGAACACGCCAGCAAGTATCCGGCGCAATTGTCGGGCGGACAGAAGCAGCGTGTCGGCATTGCCCGCGCCCTGGCCACGCGGCCGCGCATCCTGCTGTGCGACGAGGCCACCAGTGCATTGGATCCGCAGACCACCGCCTCGGTGCTGGCGTTGCTGGCACAGATCAACCGCGAGTTGGGCCTGACCATCGTGCTGATCACTCATGAAATGGAGGTGATCCGCCGGGTCTGCGATCGCGTAGCGGTGCTGGATGCCGGGCACTTGGTGGAAATCGGAGCGGTGACCGATGTCTTCCTGCACCCGCAGCATCCGACCACCCGCCGCTTCGTCTCCGAAGCCGAGCATGTGGATGAGAGTGAACTGCATCGCGACCTCGTCGCGGTCGCCGGGCGCGTCTTGCGGTTGACCTTCCTCGGTGCCGACACCTACGCGCCGCTGCTCGGGCATATCGCCCGTACCACCGCAGTGGACTACAACATCCTGTCCGGGCGCATCGACCGGATCAAGGACACCCCGTATGGTCAGCTCACTTTGGCCCTTGTTGGTGGCGACATCGACGCGGCGCAGGCCGCATTCGTCGCTGCCGGCGTGCATGTGGAGGAACTGCGTCGATGAGCTGCTTCGCGATTGCTGCCGGTGGCCTCTTCCGCCATCTCGATGCCGATAAATGGAACGAGATCGGCCGTGCCACGCTGGATACGCTGATGATGCTGGGTGGCGCGCTACCGCTGACCTTGCTGATCGGTTTACCGCTAGGCGTGTTGTTGTTTCTGGTCGGACCGCGCCAACTCCATCGGCGGCCGTTGCTCTACGGCATGCTGGCGCTGGCGATCAATGTGCTGCGTTCGGTGCCCTTCATCATCCTGATGATCGCGATGATTCCGCTGACCCTGTGGGCGATGGGTACTTCGTTGGGGGTACGTGGCGCGATCCTGCCGCTGGTGGTGGGCGCGGCACCGTTCTATGCGCGCCTGGTGGAGACGGCGTTGCGCGAAGTGGAGCGTGGCGTGGTCGAAGCCAGTCTGGCGATGGGCGCGACCACCTGGCAACTGGTGACGCGGGTGCTGTTGCCGGAGGCGCGGCCGGGCCTGATCGCCGGTGCCACCGTCACCACGATTGCACTGATCGGCTTCACCGCGATGGGCGGCGCGATTGGCTCCGGTGGCCTGGGTGACTTGGCCTATCGCGATGGCTATCAACGCTCGCATGCCGACGTGGCGCTGGTCACGGTGCTGTTGCTGCTGGTATTGGTGCAGGCGTTGCAGATGCTCGGTGATCGTTTGGTTGCGCATTACAGCCGGCGCTGAGTGCAGTTCTCGCAGTGGCTTCAGCCGCGCATGCGTTGCATGCAATTCCTCGATGACGGCAAATCCGTTGCGAACATCAGGATTGTTTCGCACGCTGCAGTCAGGTCTGCTAGCGTGCGTCCATGGCGGTCGCCAGCCGCACTTCTTTTTCACGTTTTTGGATTCTTGCCATGACCCGACTCCCCTTGCGTCTCTTGCTCGCCGCCGCTGCCGTGCTTGCACTGGGTGCCTGCGCCAAGTCCGATTCCGCTGCCGACGTGTCTCACCTCAGCATTGCCGCCACGGCTGTGCCGCATGCCGAGATTCTGGAGGTGGTCAAGCCGATGCTGGAGCAGCAGGGGGTCATCCTGGACGTGCGCGTATTCAACGATTACGTGCAGCCCAACGACCAGGTGGTGCAGAAGCAGATCGACGTGAACTACTTCCAGACCGAGCCGTATCTGCAAGCCTATAACCGTGACCGCAAGAGCGATCTGGTGACCGTGGTCGGGGTGCACATCGAGCCGTTCGGTGCCTATTCGCGCCGTTTCAAGTCACTGGCCGAGTTGCCGCAGGGCGCCGACGTGGTGATTCCCAACGATCCCAGCAACAACAGCCGCGCATTGATCCTGCTGGACAAGGCTGGGGTCATCAAGCTCAAGGATCCGGGTAACGCGCTCTCGACGCAGCGCGATATCGTGTCCAATCCCAAACAGTTGAAGTTCCGCGAGCTGGATTCGGCGATGTTGCCACGGGTACTGGAGCAGGTCGATCTGGCGCTGATCAACACCAACTACGCGCTCGATGCCGGGCTCAACCCGACCCGTGACGCGCTGGCGATTGAAAGCAAGGATTCGCCATACGTCAACTTTCTGGTCGCTCGCGCCGACAACAAGGACGACCCGCGCGTGCGGAAATTGGCCAAGGCGTTGACTAGTCCGGAGGTGAAGGCTTTCATCCTGCGCAAGTATCAGGGCGCGGTGCTGCCGGCGTTCTGATGCGGGGGCGGTTGGTCAGGCAGTTGTGGTCTTGGTCGGCGTGTCGTGTCGCGACAAAAACAAACGGGCCCGTTCGGGCCCGTTTGCTTATGCGATGGAGCGAAGGTGCTTAGAAGCGTGCACCGATACCGAAGCTGACCAACCACGGATCCAGCATCAGTTCCTTGCCGGTGCCGCTGCCGGCAACTTCCACTTCCGGGCGCGAGCGCATGTAGCGCGCGTCGGCACGGGCGAACCAGGTGGAGTTGATGTTCATGTCCACGCCGACGGTGCCCATGACACCCTTGGCGGTGTCCAGACTCACGTGGTCGCCGGTCGCCGAGAGCCCGTCGATCTTCTCGTGGCTGAAGTTGGACTGGTAGTAGCCAACGCCCACGAACGGACGGAAGATATTATCTGCCGCACCGAAGTGGTACTGGCCGCTCAGCGCCACCGGCTGCTGCTTGACGCTGCCGACCTTGCCGACGGCATCGGTACGGACGCGGTGGCTGAACTTGTCTGCCGCGCCCCACAGTTCGACCGCCCAGTTGTCGTCGATCAGCCAGCTGGCGCTGATGGTCGGCGCCGGGCCGCCGTCGACATGCAAGCCATTGGCAGGCTTGGAGTGCGGATCGATCAGCGTCGCACTACCAACGACAGAAAAATGCTTGCCGGATGCGGTGTCGGCATCCTGCGCGAACGCGGCAGGCGCAAAAGCAAGGGCGGAAAGCACAGCCAAGCTCAGAATTTGAATGGACCGCATGGGAATCTCCTCATCTTTTCTTGTTGGCCACGGGAAGTGGGCGGGGACAACGTATCCACGGAAAGATGAATCCCCGCCGACCCTGGCCGGGCGAGTGAGGATGACGTTCAGGCACGTCCTTGCGATGCTTCAAATAACGAGGTTTTAAGACTTATGGGCGTTCAATTATGTGATGGCGACGTGAAGAATTCGCCATTGTTGCAGGGCTTACCTGCGCAGATCCGCGACGATTGTCGTGTGCTCGTACTGGGTTCGATGCCCGGTGCGGCTTCCTTGCAACAGGCGCGCTACTACGCGCATCCACGCAATCGGTTCTGGCCCCTGATGGCGACGCTGTGCGGTTTCGATCCGGCCCTGGACGAGATGCAGCGCCTGCGCGCGCTGCACCTGGCCGGTATTGGTCTGTGGGACGTGATCGGTCAATGCCAGCGCCGTGGCAGCCTGGATGCGGCGATCGTGCGCGGCAGCGAGGTGCCCAACCCCTTGCCTCAGCGGATCGCGCAGTTGCAGCATTTATGCGCGATTGCCTGCAACGGTGCTGCTGCAGCGCGGGCGTTCGCCCGTTTCGTGCAGCCGCAGTTGTTGCCACGCGATCCACCGTTGCACCTGCTGAAATTGCCGTCCACCAGCCCGGCCAATGCGGGCTTTGCCCTACCGCGCTTGTTGCAGGCGTGGATGCCGCTGCGGGCGTGGTTGACGTTGCCGCTGACGTCGCGTTGAACGTCAGCGCCGCGCGCGCAACCACAGTGTCTGTGCCACCAGTGCCGCGGCCAGTGCCAGTGCCGCCCATGCCGCGCTGTACGCCCCGTCCAGGGGGCTGCCAATCTGCTTGACGTAGACCGCCGCCAGCGCCCACAGTGCGGCCGCGGCGTAGACCGGGTTGCCGCGCATCGCACGGTTCATGCTCAGTAGCAGCACGGCTGCCAGTGCGAGTAACGCCAGGCTCCACGGCAACATGTGCGTGGTCGACAGCCAGCGGTAGGCCACGATCACCTGCGCGGTGTTCAGGAAAGCCGCCAGCGAGAGCCAGCCGGCATGCAGCGACAGCGGCAACCATGCCCACGTTGTCTGTTTGGGCTTGGTAGCGCGCATGCGCGACAGCCGCAGCGCCGCCAGCGCGACGCTGCCCAGCGCCGCCCAGATCACCGCCAGCGCCAGCAGGAAGTGCTGTTGCGAAAACACCGGCATCCAGGCCGCAGTCAGCGCGAATCCCAGCGCCGCCGGCCAGCGCACCCGCGCCAGGGTGCCGTCGTGTCGCCGTGTCAGTTGCCACAGGCCGAAGCCCACGTCGAGCAGGAAGATCACGCCCCAGATCGCGAAGGCGTAGCCGGCCGCGATGATCAGGGTGGGGTAGTTGTCCGAGATCGCGCCGTTGCTCGGGCCAAACGCGCCACGTTGTGAAAACCAGGCGACCAGCGGCATCGCCAATGACATCAAGAGCACCAAGATCCGCATGAGCATCCTCACAAAAACTTGGGGGATGTTAAAGAAGCCTTCGTTAAGGCAGTGCGCCGTCGCACGCGGCGCATCGGGTCAACATGCGCAGGCGTACAGTCCCTTGCCGATGTGGCTTGTGCCGTTCGGCAGGGGCGCGGCGATGGGCCATGACGGGTTTTTGCTCCGACAATGGTTGGCGCTGCGGCTGCGGACGGCCACAATAGGGGTTTCCTCTCATCAAGTTGCTGGAGTTGCCCGCATGGCCGAAATCAAGGAAGCACGTGTCCCCGATATCGGTGACTACAGCGATGTCCCGGTAATCGAAGTACTGGTGGCGGTGGGCGACACGGTGAAGAAAGACCAGAGCCTGGTCACGCTGGAATCGGACAAGGCAACGATGGAAGTGCCATCGCCGTTCGCTGGCGTGGTCAAAGAGGTCAAGGTCAAGGTGGGCGATAGCCTGTCCGAGGGCAAGCTCGTGGCGCTGATTGAGGTGTCCGCAGAGGGCGCCTCCAGCGCGCCTGCGGCCGCGGCCAAGGCGCCGCCCGCGCCGGCCAAGCAGGACGTCGCCCCGGCAGCGCCCATCAAGCAGGAGACGGCCACGTCAGTACCGGCTGCGGCTGGCGGGGTGGTCGAGGCGACGGTGCCGGACATCGGCGACTACAGCGACGTGCCGGTCATCGAAGTGCTGGTGGCCGTCGGCGACACGGTGAAGAAAGACCAGAGCCTGGTCACCCTGGAGTCGGACAAGGCGACGATGGAAGTGCCTTCGCCGTTCGCTGGCGTGGTCAAGGCGCTCAAGGTCAAGGTGGGTGATCGCCTGTCTCAAGGCAAGGTGGTGGCGCTGATCGAAGTGGCTGGCGCCGCCGCTGCGCCGGCCGCCGCCGCGCCGGCGGTTGGTGCGGTGCAGCCAAGCGCTCAAGCTGCTGGCGGTGCCTCGGTGCCGGCCGCGTCCACGTCAGGCGCGCAGAGTCCGGTCAAGGCCGCCGCGTCGTCCGCGACGCAGAACAGTCCGCCGGTGGAGTTCAATGCCGATAGCGTGCTGCCGCACAAAGTGCCTTACGCCAGTCCGGCGGTGCGGGTGTTCGCGCGTGAGCTGGGAGTGGATCTGTCCCAGGTCAGCGGTTCCGAGCAGGGCGGTCGCATCAGCAAGGACGACGTGCAGCGCTACGTCAAGGCGGCGTTGTCCGGCGCTGCCCCCGGCGCTGTGTCGGCAGCCGGCGGCAACGGTCTGAACTTGCTGCCGTGGCCGAAGGTGGACTTCGCCAAATTCGGCGAGGTCGAGGTCAAGCCGTTGTCGCGGATCAAGAAGATTTCCGGCGCCAATCTTGCGCGCAACTGGGCGATGATTCCGCACGTCACCCAGTTCGAGCAGGCCGACATCACCGATCTGGAAGCGCTGCGCGTGGCGCTGAACAAGGAGAACGAGAAGGCTGGTATCAAGCTGACCATGCTCGCCTTCCTGCTCAAGGCCAGTGCCGCGGCGCTGAAGCAGTTCCCGGATTTCAACGCTTCGCTGGACGCCAGTGGAGAGAACCTCACCCTGAAAAAATACGTCCATATCGGTTTTGCCGCCGACACTCCGAACGGATTGGTGGTGCCGGTGATCCGCGACGTGGACAAGAAGGGCGTGGTCGAACTGGCGCGCGAGAGTGGCGAGCTGGCCAAGAAGGCTCGCGATGGCAAGCTCGGCCCGGCCGAGATGAGCGGCGGCTGTTTTTCGATCAGTTCGCTCGGCGGCATCGGCGGCACCGCGTTCACGCCGATCGTCAATGCGCCGGAAGTGGCGATCCTGGGCGTGTCCAAGTCGTCGATTCAACCGGTTTGGAACGGCAAGGAGTTCGCGCCGAAGTTGCTGCTGCCGCTGTCGCTGAGCTACGACCACCGGGTCATCGACGGTGCCGCCGCCGCCCGCTTCACCACGTATCTGAGCCAGGTGCTGGCGGATATGCGCCGCGTGCTGCTGTAACGCTAGCTGCGCCGGTGCCGCGCTTGTCGCGGCGTCCGTTACCCCTTTACCTGCGTGCGTCGCGTTCAAGCGCGGTGCGTGCCGACGAACTGCAAACGCCCATCGCTGCGCCGATGGGTCACAGGAGAAGCTGCATGGCGGTCATTGAGGTCAAAGTCCCGGATATCGGCGACTACAGCGACGTTCCGGTCATCGAGGTGCTGGTCGCCGTCGGCGATGTGGTGAAGAAGGACCAGAGCCTGGTCACCCTGGAATCGGACAAGGCCACGCTGGAGGTGCCGTCCGCGGCGTCCGGGGTGATCAAGGAGTTGAAGGTCAAGCTCGGCGACACCTTGTCCGAAGGGGCGGTGATCGCGTTGTTGGAAATGGCGCAGGACAATGCCGCGTCGCCTGCCGCCAAGGCCGAGGCGCCTGCCAGCGCGCCGTCGGTACACTCTTCGCAGCCTGCCCCGGCCGAGCGGTCGGCGCCGACGCCCGCCTCCTCCAGCGGCAAGCCTGCCGACATCACCTGCAAGATGGTGGTGCTTGGCGCCGGCCCGGGGGGCTACACCGCCGCGTTCCGGGCTGCCGACCTAGGGTTGGATACGGTGCTGGTCGAGCGCTATCCCAGCCTCGGCGGCGTCTGTCTCAATGTCGGCTGCATTCCGTCCAAGGCGCTGCTGCACGCGGCGGCGGTGATCGATGAAGTCGCGCATGCCGGCGAGTTCGGCGTGGATTTCGGCGCCCCCAAGATCACCCTCGACCGGTTGCGCGAGTACAAGGAGAAGGTCGTCGGCAAGTTGACCGGCGGCCTGGCTGGCATGGCCAAACAGCGCAAGGTCCGCACCGTCACCGGCGTGGCCAGCTTCGTTTCGCCCAATGAGCTGGAGATCGTCGGCAGCGATGGCAAGACCCAGTTGCTGCGTTTCGAGTATTGCGTTGTCGCCGCCGGCTCGCAGGCGGTGAAGCTGCCGAACTTCCCGTGGGACGACAAGCGGGTCATGGATTCCACCGACGCGCTGGAATTGCAGGAAATCCCCAAGACCCTGCTGGTGGTCGGCGGCGGCATCATTGGTCTGGAAATGGCCACGGTGTACAGCGCACTGGGCAGCAAGGTCACCGTGGTCGAGTTCATGGACCAACTGATGCCCGGTGCGGACAAGGACCTGGTCAAGCCCCTGGCCGATCGGCTGAAGCAGCAGGGTGTGGAAATTCACCTGGGAACCAAGGCGGCGGCGGTCAAGGCCGAGAAGAAAGGCATCACCGTGACGTTCGAGGCCGCTGCGGCGGGGGCGGCGCCGGCATTGGCCGCGACCACCTACGACCGCGTGCTGGTTGCGGTGGGGCGCGCACCCAATGGCAAGAAGATCGGCGCCGACAAGGCCGGCATCCACGTCACCGAGCGCGGCTTCATCCCGGTCGATCGGCAGATGCGTACCAATGTGCCGCATATCTTCGCTATCGGCGACATCGTCGGGAACCCGATGCTCGCGCACAAGGCCACTCACGAAGGCAAGCTGGCCGCCGAAGTGGCCGCCGGCGAAAAGAAGGAGTGGGTGGCGCGGGTGATCCCATCGGTGGCCTATACCAATCCGGAGGTCGCCTGGGTCGGTGTCACCGAGACCGAAGCCAAGGCCAAGGGGCTGAAGGTGGGCGTGGCCAAGTTCCCGTGGGCGGCCAGTGGTCGCGCCATCGGTATTGGCCGCACCGAAGGCTTCACCAAGTTGATCTTCGACGAGCAGACGCACCGGGTCATTGGCGGCGCCATCGTGGGCGTGCATGCCGGCGACTTGCTGGCTGAAATCTGCCTGGCGATCGAGATGGGAGCCGAGGCCGAGGACATCGGTCATACCATTCATGCGCATCCGACCCTGAGCGAGTCGGTCGGGATGGCCGCCGAGGTCTATGACGGCACGATTACCGACCTGTACATCCCGAAGAAGAAATAGCATCCGCGCCGCGCCGCTTCCTGCTCACGCTGAAGCGGCGCATGCGGCCAGCGGCATGCCGCGTGTTGTGCGCGAAAGCATGCGACGACTGCACGCAAGTGCGGCGCCATCGAGCGCCTGGCAGCGGCGAAGGATGGGGTGGATCGCCTAAATGCTTAATGCTTCAGGTTGGCTGTCGTGGTGCCGCGACAACAGTGTTCGCCATTGGCGGGAGTCTGTGGCGGCCTTGTGCTTGTAGGAAATAAGCCGAAGGCTAGAGAAAAGAGCCCCGGGGCGAGCCGGGGCTCCGTGGGTCTGCGCTGTGGTGCTGACGAGGATGCGCGCAGTCCTATTGCATTGGACTAGTTGGCGCGATCAAAAGTTCCCGCGCAGATTTTTGTTGTGCTGCGGCAGTCCAGGACAGGTATCGCAGGCGCTGCGTGTTATGGTGGTCTAGCCCGTGGCTGACGTTAGGGGCGGCAAAGAGCCGATGGCGGTTGTCTGGCAAATTGTCCCATTGCTATAATTCTGCGTCTCGACGGACGCCAAAACGTCCTCAATCCACCACCAACTGCAGGTTTTTCCGTGCTGAACTCCGTTGATGCGAGTCGGCGGCTGATGCTGCGCGCAGCGATTTACCCATTGGTGGCGGTGGCCGTGGTGTCCTTGGCGTTTTCGTGCCTGGGGGTGAAATACGCCATGGGTACTGCTGTGACCGGGCTGGCGACGGTGGCAGGGGGATGGTTGGCGGCCCGCATGGCGCTCGGTGGCGGTGTGCAGGCGGCGGGTTCGGCGATGGCGCGGTTGGTCGTGGCCATGGTGTTCAAGTGGGTGTTGGTGTTCGCGGTACTGGCGCTAGGTTTTGCCTGGTGGCGGTTGCCTCCTCTGGCCCTGTTGGCGGGTATCGCCGTCGGGTTGATGTTCCAGGTTCTGGCTCTGGCCAGACGTTGATCGAATCGAAAAAGGCTCAGGACTCATGGCGGGCGAGGCAGCAACCCCTACCTCCTACATCCAGCATCACCTCAAGAACCTCACCTTCCAGGTGCAGGAAGGCGGCTTCTGGCAATTGCATATCGACACGCTGGTGATGTCGTTGCTGATGGGCCTGCTGATGGTGTTTGCCTTCTGGATGGCCACGCGCAAAGCCACTGCCGGTGTGCCGGGCAAGTGGCAGGCGTTCGTGGAAATCATGCTGGAGTTCGTCGACCGTCAGGCCAAGGACACCTACCACGGCACCAGCAAGCTGGTGACGCCGATTGCGATCACGCTGTTTTTCTGGATCCTGATGATGAACTTCATCAAGCTGATCCCAGCGGACTTCATCGCCATCCCGCTGGATTTGGCTGGCGTGCATCACTGGAAGCCGGTGCCCACGGCCGACGTCAATGCCACGCTCGGCATGTCGATCAGCGTGTTCTTCCTGATGGTGTTCTTCTCGCTACGCTCCAAGGGCGTGGGCGGGATGGCCAAGGAATTCCTCACTGCGCCGTTCGGCAAGTGGATGTTGCCGTTCAACCTGATTCTCAACGTTGTCGAATGGCTGAGCAAGCCGGTATCGCTGGGTATGCGACTGTTCGGCAATATGTTCGGCGGCGAGATCGTGTTTTTGCTGATCTGGGTACTGGGTGGCGCTGGCATTTTCGGTGCGCTGGCCGGCGGCGCGTTCGGCTTCGGTTGGATGCTGTTCCACCTGCTGGTGATTCCGTTGCAGGCGTTCATTTTCATGATGCTGTCCATCGTGTATCTGAGCCTGGCGGAAGACAGCCACTAACGTTTCGTTTTCTGTTTCACCTGTTTCTTTAACCCTTCGTTCGTTTCATCATCCTCAAGCAACTTGTTCCTGGAGAAAACCATGTTCTTTGCTGTTCTGACCAACCTCGCCCAAGTCCAGAGCTCCACCATCCTCGCTGTCGGCATCATGATCGGTCTGGCCGCGCTGGGCGCTGGCCTTGGTCTGGCCATCATGGCCGGCAAGTTCCTGGAATCGGCCGCGCGCCAGCCGGAATTGATCCCGGTGCTGCAGGTCCGCATGTTCATCACCGCCGGTCTGATCGACGCCGCGTTCATCATCAGCGTCGCGGTTGGTCTGCTGTTCGCGATTGCCAACCCGATGATCGGCGAGTTCGTCGCGCGTCTGCCGCAGGGCGGTTGATCCCGTCGCATCGGCACGCGGTCGCGTCAGGCGGCCGCCGCTGCGCAGGAAGGTTCGGACGCGTTCGCCGTGCTGGCGGCGCGCCCACCACGTCACCTTTGGTTGAGCGTACCCCATGAATATCGGTCTCACCCTCTTTGCCCAGGCGCTTGCCTTCGCCGGTCTGATCTGGATTGTCGCGACCAAAATCTGGCCGCCGCTGATGCAGGCCATCGAAGCGCGTCAGCAGAAGATCGCCGAAGGCCTGGCTGCTGCCGATCGCAGTCAGAAGGATCTGGCTCAGGCGCAGGAAAAGGTCAACGAAGCGTTGAAGGACGCGCGTAGCAAGGCTAACGAGATTATCGACCAGGCCCACGCGCGCGCGAATCAGATCGTCGAGGCGGCCAGACACGAAGCAGTCGTCGAAGCCAATCGGCAGAAGGATCTGGCGCAGGCCGAGATCGAGGCCGCGGCCAATCGCGCGCGCGAAGACCTGCGTCGCCAGGTATCGTTGCTGGCGGTGAGCGGTGCCGAAAAGCTGCTCAATCGCGAAATCGATGCCAATGCGCACAAGGCGCTACTCGACGCGCTGGCGGCGGAGCTCTGAGATGAGTCAGTCCCTCACCCTGGCGCGCCCCTACGCCCGTGCCGCGTTCGCTGCGGCTAGCGATGCTGGCAAGCTCGTGCCGTGGTCGCAGGCGCTGGCGTTTTCCGCTCAGCTCGCGGCCGATCCACGCGTGGCCGCGTTGTTGCACAACCCGCAGTTGCAGCGCGAGCAAGCGGTGACGTTGCTCGCGCCGGAGCAGGCCGACGAGCAGTATCAGCGTTTTCTGAGCCTGCTGGCGGAAGGTCAGCGCCTATCGCTGCTGCCGGAGATCGCTGGGCTTTACGATCAATTGCGTGCAGACGCCGAGCGCGTGGTCAAGGCCAATGTGACTTCTGCCGCCGCGTTGAGCGATGCGGAAGTGGCCTCGTTGAAGCTGGCATTGCGGCAGCGTTTTGGCCGCGAGGTCGAGATCACGACGGCGGTGGATGCCTCGCTGATCGGCGGTGCGGTGATCGACGCGGGAGACGTGGTCATCGACGGCTCGTTGAAAGGCAAGCTATCGCGTCTGCAGTCCGCATTGGCTCACTAAGAACCGGGAATGGCGAAGAGAGAAGAGAGAACCCGGCCTGACGACGACGTCATGCGCGATTCCCGATTTTCCACTCCCGATTCTCAAAAAAGCTAACCACACGTCGCCATTCGCCTCTGTGCGATGGACGATCCGAAGGAAACCAAGATGGCAACCACGCTCAACCCCTCCGAAATCAGCGAACTGATCAAGAACCGTATCGAGCAGGTCAAGCTGGCCGCGGAGTCGCGCAACGAAGGCACGGTCACCAGCGTGTCCGACGGTATCGTGCGCATCTTCGGCCTGGCTGACGTGATGCAGGGCGAAATGATCGAACTGCCGAACGACACCTACGCCCTGGCACTGAACCTGGAGCGCGACTCGGTCGGTGCCGTGGTGCTTGGCGACTACGAGAACCTGCGCGAAGGCGACATCGCCAAGACCACCGGCCGCATCCTGGAAGTGCCGGTGGGCAACGAGTTGCTGGGCCGCGTGGTCAACGCGCTGGGCGAGCCGATCGACGGCAAGGGGCCGCTGGGCACCCATCTGACCGCGCCGGTGGAGCGTGTGGCGCCGGGTGTGATCTGGCGCAAGTCGGTCGATCAGCCGGTGCAGACCGGTTACAAGTCGGTCGATGCGATGATCCCGATCGGTCGTGGTCAGCGCGAGCTGCTCATCGGCGATCGTCAGACCGGCAAGACCGCGCTGGCCATCGACGCGGTGATCAACCAGAAGACCACCGGCATCAAGTGCGTGTATGTGGCGATCGGGCAGAAGGCGTCGACCGTCGCCAACATCGTGCGCAAGCTGGAAGAGAACGGCGCGCTGGCCCACACCATCGTGGTCGCCGCGACGGCCTCCGAATCGGCGGCGATGCAGTACATCAGCGCCTACGCCGGCTGCACGATGGGCGAATACTTCATGGATCGCGGCGAAGACGCACTCATCGTGTACGACGATCTGTCCAAGCAGGCCGTGGCCTACCGGCAGATCTCGCTGCTGCTGAAGCGCCCGCCGGGCCGCGAAGCGTATCCGGGCGACGTGTTCTACCTGCACAGCCGCTTGCTGGAGCGCGCCGCGCGCGTGTCCGAGGAGTACGTGGAGCAGTTCACCAAGGGCGCGGTCAAGGGCAAGACCGGCTCGTTGACCGCGTTGCCGATCATCGAGACCCAGGCCGGCGACGTGTCCGCGTTCGTGCCGACCAACGTGATTTCGATCACCGACGGGCAGATCTTCCTGGAAACCGACTTGTTCAACGCGGGCATTCGCCCGGCGGTGAACGCCGGTATCTCGGTGTCGCGTGTCGGCGGTGCCGCGCAGACCAAGATCATCAAGAAGCTCTCCGGCGGCATCCGTATCTCGCTGGCGCAGTACCGCGAGCTGGCGGCGTTCGCGCAGTTCGCCTCGGATCTGGACGAAGCCACGCGTAAGCAGCTCGAGCGCGGTCAGCGCGTCACCGAGTTGATGAAGCAGAAGCAGTACCTGCCGATGTCCATCGCCAACCAGGCCTTGTCGATCTACGCGGTCAACGAGGGGTATCTGGATGACGTGCCGGTCAGCAAGATCGGCGCGTTCGAGGAAGGGCTGCACGCGCACTTCGCCAACACCGCTGGCGAACTGATCGCCAAGGTCAACGCCAGTGGCGACTGGAATGGCGAGATCGAGGCGGCGTTCAAGAAGGGTATCGGCGAATTCAAGACCACCGGTAGCTGGTAAAGCGCCGGGCCCCGGAATCCGGAGCCCTGGACCCGCGAAAGCGGAGTCCCGGGACCGTGACCTGGGCGCCGGGTGACAACAACGAGTCGTGATCCAGGGCCTTTAGCGGGTCCTGGGTTCCGGGTCCCGAGTCCCGAGAAGAGAGATGGCAGGCGGACGCGAAATCAAATCCAAGATCAAGAGCGTGCAGAACACCCGCAAGGTGACGCGCGCGCTCGAGATGGTCTCCGCTTCCAAGATCCGCAAGGCGCAGGATCGGATGAAGACCTCGCGGCCTTACGCGCAAGCGATGAAGCAGGTGATCGGGCATCTGGCGCAGGCCAGCACCGAGCACACGCATCCATTTCTGGTGCAGCGCGAAACGGTCAAGCGCGTCGGCTATATCGTGATCTCTTCCGATCGTGGCCTGGCCGGCGGATTGAACAACAACCTGTTCCGCAAAATGCTCGGCGAAGTGCGTCAGTGGCAGGACCAGGGCGCCGAGGTGGACGTGGTCACCATCGGGCAAAAGGCGTCGGTGTTTTTCCGCCGGCTCAAGGTCAATATGGTCGGCAGCGTCAGCCACCTTGGCGATGTGCCGCACCTGGAACAGTTGGTCGGTGTGATCAAGGTCATGTTGGACGCGTTCACCGAGGGCACGCTGGATCGCGTGTATCTGGTCTACAACCACTTCATCAACACGATGACGCAGAAGGCCAGTTTCGACCAGTTGCTGCCGCTGCCAGCGGCGGAACACAAGGTCGCGCACCACGACTGGGATTATCTATACGAACCCGATGCCGAGACCGTGCTGGAGCATGTGATGCGCCGTTACATCGAGTCGCTGGTGTACCAGGCGGTGCTGGAGAACGTGGCTTCCGAGCATGCGGCGCGCATGGTGGCGATGAAGGCGGCCAGCGACAACGCCAGCAAGCTGATCAGCACCTTGCAGTTGGTTTACAACAAGGCGCGTCAGGCCGCGATCACCCAGGAAATTTCCGAAATCGTCGGCGGCGCGGCCGCTGTGTAGCCGGGAATCGGGAAAGATGCCGGAGGGCGCGTTGTCGCAAGCCGCTCCTCCCGCGCCAGATTCCCCGTTCCCCATTCCCGATACCAGATTCGCATAGACATAAGTGGAGTTACCCAAATGAGTCAGGGCAAGATCGTTCAGATCATCGGCGCGGTCGTCGACGTCGAATTCGCGCGGGCCGATGTGCCGAAGATTTACGACGCATTGAAGGTCGAAGGCACCGCCATCACGCTGGAAGTACAGCAGCAGTTGGGCGATGGCGTCGTGCGCACCATCGCCCTCGGCTCCACCGATGGCCTGAAGCGCAATCTGATCGCGACCAACACCGGCCGCGCGATCGCGGTGCCGGTCGGCGCGGGTACGCTGGGCCGCATCATGGATGTGCTGGGCCGTCCGATCGACGAAGCCGGCGAGGTGCAGGCCACCGACCATTGGGAAATCCACCGCGCTGCGCCGACATACGAAGATCAGTCCTCGGCCACCGAATTGCTGGAAACCGGCATCAAGGTCATCGACCTGATGTGCCCGTTCGCCAAGGGCGGCAAGGTCGGCCTGTTCGGCGGCGCCGGTGTCGGCAAGACCGTCAACATGATGGAACTGATCAACAACATCGCCAAGGCGCACGCGGGCCTGTCGGTGTTCGCCGGCGTGGGCGAGCGCACCCGCGAGGGCAACGACTTCTACCACGAGATGAAAGACTCCAACGTCCTGGACAAGGTCGCGATGGTGTACGGCCAGATGAACGAGCCGCCGGGCAACCGCCTGCGCGTCGCGCTGACCGGCCTGACCATGGCCGAGTACTTCCGTGACGAGAAGGATGCCTCGGGCAAGGGTAAGGACGTGCTGTTGTTCGTCGATAACATCTATCGCTACACCCTGGCCGGTACCGAAGTGTCGGCGCTGCTGGGGCGTATGCCGTCGGCGGTGGGTTACCAGCCGACCCTGGCCGAGGAAATGGGCGTGTTGCAGGAGCGCATCACCTCCACCAAGAACGGCTCGATCACCTCGATCCAGGCGGTGTACGTGCCTGCGGACGACTTGACCGACCCGTCGCCTGCGACCACCTTCGCCCACCTCGACGCCACCGTGGTGCTGTCGCGTAACATCGCCTCGCTGGGTATCTATCCGGCGGTGGACCCGCTGGATTCGACCAGCCGCCAGCTCGATCCGAACGTGATCGGCCACGAGCATTACGACACCGCGCGCCGCGTGCAGTCCACCTTGCAGAAGTACAAGGAGCTGAAGGACATCATCGCGATCCTCGGCATGGATGAACTGTCCGAAGAGGATAAGCAGGCCGTCTCGCGTGCGCGCAAGATCGAGCGCTTCTTCAGCCAACCGTTCCACGTGGCCGAAGTGTTCACCGGATCGCCGGGCAAGTACGTGTCGCTGAAGGACACCATCCGCGGCTTCAAGGCGATCGTCGATGGCGAGTACGACCACCTGCCGGAGCAGGCGTTCTACATGGTCGGCGGGATCGAGGAAGCGGTCGAGAAAGCCAAAAAGATGGCCGAAAAGGCCTGATTCGTGCAGCCGGCCGCACGCGGTCGGCGCACGCATCCGCACGTCAGTTGTCAGCTATCGTCAAGGTGGGGCGCAGGACATCGAAGTACCGGGCAAGTCACGCGGCTGTTGAGCCGCTTGGCCAATCCCGCCGCCGCAGTCCAGCGTCCCGCCTCATCCAGTGAGGCACCATGAGCACCATCCGTTGCGACATCGTCAGCGCCGAGAATGAGATCTACCACGGCGACGCGACCCTGGTGGTCGTCACCGGCGAGCTGGGCGAGTTGGGCATCGCACCCAAGCATGCGCCGCTGATCACCCGGCTCAAGCCCGGCAAGGTGGTGGTGACCACCGCTGGCGGCGAGCAGTTGGACTTCGCCATTTCTGGCGGCATCCTTGAGGTGCAGCCGCAGGTGGTCACCATCCTGGCCGACACCGCGATCCGCGCGCAGGATATCGACGAGGCGTCCGTGCGCAAGGCCAAGGAAGAAGCCGAGCGTTTGCTGGATGGTCGCGGCGAAGGCATCGACGTGGCCGAGGCGCAGGCCAAGCTTGCACAAGTGACCGCACAGTTGCAGGCGCTGGAACGCCTGCGCAAGAACCTCAAGCACTGAGTGTCGTGCGCGGCGATGGGCCGCCGCATGCGCTTGAAGACGCCGGCGTTTGCCGGCGTTGTTGTTTCTGCGTGGTGCCATGCGGCTGTCGCTTCAAACCAACATGCGCGTGACGGCGCGACAGAAAGTAATCGGCGCCGTGATCGCGCAGGGCGTGTTTCGATCCACACACATGCCCGTGAGGGTGTGACTACGTCGAGATCTCCGGCAACAGCATCTCCTTTCCGTTTCAATCCACACGCCCGTGCCGGAGATGCTGGAGGCGCCCACTGCATCGATGTCGTGGTCGATTGTGACGCGAACCATGTTTCTGGCTTTATTGTTGCTGACTCGATGGCCGGGGCGAGAGACAACCACGCGTTGTGTCATTGCATGGCCCGACGACTGCGGCAAAATATCCGCCCGATCTGTGCATCCTTCCCCTCTATTGCAGACGGTTTTCGGAGAATCGTGATGACCGCAACCGCTTCCTCTCCCCTTGCGCATGCGCTGACGGCGCTGCTGGCCGGTGTCGCCTTGATGGGCTGTGCGATCCCCGCCGCTCGCAGCTCGACCCCGCTGGAGCCGCTGTTGGATCGCATCGTCGCGCGCAATGCCATCGGCGACCAGGTGGCGCTGAGCAAATGGGATAGCGGCAAGCCGGTGCTCGATAGCACGCGTGAAGCCGCCGTGCTGGCCAAGGTGCGCGAACAAGCCCCAGCGCATGGTGTGGATCCCGACGATGCGGCGCGCTTCTTTGGCATGCAGATCGAATCCAACAAGCTGGTGCAGTACGAATTGCTATCGCGTTGGCACCTGCGTGGTCGCGCGCCCGACCGTCCGCGTCCTGACTTGAACGCGCTGCGCGCACGCCTGGATCAATTGCAGGGCGAGATGCTCGATGCCCTGCAGGCCAGCGCGTCGCTGCGGCAGGCGCCGGAGAGACAACCACGCGTTGTGTCATTGCATGGCCCGACGACTGCGGCAAAATATCCGCCCGATCTGTGCATCCTTCCCCTCTATTGCAGACGGTTTTCGGAGAATCGTGATGACCGCAACCGCTTCCTCTCCCCTTGCGCATGCGCTGACGGCGCTGCTGGCCGGTGTCGCCTTGATGGGCTGTGCGATCCCCGCCGCTCGCAGCTCGACCCCGCTGGAGCCGCTGTTGGATCGCATCGTCGCGCGCAATGCCATCGGCGACCAGGTGGCGCTGAGCAAATGGGATAGCGGCAAGCCGGTGCTCGATAGCACGCGTGAAGCCGCCGTGCTGGCCAAGGTGCGCGAACAAGCCCCAGCGCATGGTGTGGATCCCGACGATGCGGCGCGCTTCTTTGGCATGCAGATCGAATCCAACAAGCTGGTGCAGTACGAATTGCTATCGCGTTGGCACCTGCGTGGTCGCGCGCCCGACCGTCCGCGTCCTGACTTGAACGCGCTGCGCGCACGCCTGGATCAATTGCAGGGCGAGATGCTCGATGCCCTGCAGGCCAGCGCGTCGCTGCGGCAGGCGCCGGATTGTCCGGTCACGACCGCCCGCGCCGCAGAACTCTATGCGCTGCGCTGGCAACTGGATCAACTCCACCGCACCGCGCTGGTCCGCAGCCTGGGCGATTTCTGCCACTGAGTGTGGAGGTGGTGCGGCGGGTGTCGCACCGAAGTGCTTCAGGAACGCGTCCAGTCGCGGCTGCGCGGTTGTCCGTCCTGTACCGGTCGCGGCCAACAGCGTTGACATGAACAAGCGCGTGCGATGGCGTCCATGCCATCGCACGTGGTCGAGCGCCGCATACCGTGTGGTCAGCGATACACCAACTGTCGGCCGAGAAAGAACGACACCACGGACAGCATGCCTTCGACCAGCGGCTTGCCCAACCAGGCCAGACGCAGACCCAGCGCGTTCGCGCATAGCGACACCAGCCAACTGCTGAGGACGGTGAGCGCAAGCCACAGAGCGGCGAAGCGAGCGAAGCGTTGCCAGCCCAGGCGGGGGACGTTGTCATTGGCGAAGGTGATGCGGCCGTTGAGCCAGAATCCGAGCATGGCCCCGCAGATGCGGCCCAGCACATTGCCGGGAATCGGCGGCATGCCCGCGGCGGTCGCCCCGACGAACACGCTCCAATCGACCAGCAATTGCAGCAGGCCGATCAGCATAAATTGGCTGCTCTGTCGCAGGAGACTCATGCAGATCCGGGGGAAGAGGCAGATCGCGCATGCTAGCGGTTGCCGTGCCCAGATACACCCCTGCCGCGTGCAGGACACAGCGCACGGCACGGCCAGCCTTTAACATTGCACATCATCCGAAACGGAACCGCCGCATGAGCCTGCCACTGCACGTCGTGATTCTCGCCGCCGGTGCGGGTAAACGGATGAACTCGGCCAAGCCCAAGGTGCTGCACTGCATTGCCGGCCGTCCGATGCTGGCGCACGCGATCGAGGCCGCGCGCCAGTTGCAGCCGCAGGCGATCCACATCGTCTACGGACATGGCGGCGACGCGGTGCGGGCCGCCTTCGTCGAGCAGACCGATTTGCTGTGGGCCGAACAGGCCCAGCAACTGGGAACTGGCCATGCGCTGCAGCAGGCGATGGCGGCAGTACCGGACGCGGCCACCGTGTTGGTGCTGTATGGCGATGTGCCGTTGATCCGCGCCGAGACGTTGTTACGCCTGTTGCACGCGCCAGGCCGTTTGGCGGTGCTGGTCGCCGAGCCGGACGACCCCACTGGCTATGGCCGGATCTTGCGCGATGCCGCCGGCAAGGTCGCGGCCATCGTCGAACAGAAGGACGCCGACGACGCGCAGCGTCGCATCCGTACTGTCAACACCGGCATCGTCACTGCCGAATCCACGGCATTGCGACGTTGGTTGGCGGGGCTGCGCAACGACAATGCGCAGGGCGAGTATTACTTGACGGATGTGTTCGCCGCCGCCGCCGCCGAGTTCACTCCGGCGGAGATGGTGCTGGTGGCCGATCCGATCGAAGCCGAGGGCGCCAATAATCCGTGGCAACTGGCCCAGTTGGAGCGTGCCTGGCAACTGCGCGCAGCGCGTGCGCTATGCGAACAAGGCGTGCAGGTGCTGGATCCCAATCGCCTGGACCAGCGTGGTCGCGTGCGCGTGGGTCGCGATGTGCGCATCGATGTGAATGTGATCCTGGAAGGCGAGGTGGAACTCGGCGACGGTGTCAGCATCGGCCCATTCGTGCGGCTGAAAGATGTGATGCTGGGGCCGGGCACCGAGGTGCGCGCGCATTGCGATCTGGAGGGTGTGGTCGCCGAGGGTGCGGTGCAGATCGGGCCGTTCGCGCGGCTGCGGCCGGGCACCGTGCTGGCTGATGGCGTGCACATCGGCAACTTCGTCGAGACCAAGCAGGCGGTACTCGGTGTCGGCACCAAGGCCAATCACCTGAGCTATCTGGGCGATGCGAAGATCGGCAGCGGGGTCAATCTCGGCGCCGGCACCATTACCTGCAACTACGATGGGGTGAACAAGTCGCAGACCATCATCGGCGATGACGTGTTCGTCGGTTCCAACAGTGCGCTGGTAGCACCGCTGGAGATCGGCGCAGGTGCCACGATCGGTGCCGGTTCGGTGATCACCCGCAGCGCGCCGGCCGGCAAGCTGAGCGTGGCCCGCGTGCGTCAGGAAACCATCGAGGGCTGGGAGCGCCCGCGCAAGCGCGACTGAGTCGGCGACGTGGGATGGCGTGGAGTGCGATTCAGCCCAGGCTGTTGATCGAAGTGGTGACCGGCAGCGCAATGGTCACGCACAGCCCGCCCGCCTCCCGGTTGTGCAGCGACAGGCGGCCATCGTGTGCTTCGACGATTTCGCGGGTCAATGCCAGGCCAAGGCCGGTGCCATTGCGTTTGGTCGAGTAGAACGGCATCAGGGCCTGATGCAGCACCGCTTCGCTCATGCCGCTGCCGCGGTCCAGCACTTCGATGCGCAGCCAGTCCGGGCGCGCGGAGACGCGCACGCGCACGCCGTCGGCTGACATTGGCGCCTCGGGACTGGACTCGTGCGCGTTCTTGATCAGATTGAGCAACGCCTGCTGCAGTTGTGCTGGATCGGCTCTGCTGTGTAGATCCTGCGCTTCCATCTCCAGTGCGAATGGAATCTGCTGCTGGAGTCCGGCCAGGAACTGCGCCCAGTGCACGGTCTGCAGTTGCGGCTGTGGCAGCTTGGCGAAGCGCGCGTAGCCGCGGATGAAGCCTTCCAGGTGCCGCGCGCGTTCCTCGATGGTGCCGAACACCTCTTCCAGTCGCTCTACTTTCTGTCGTCGTACCAACTCGGCGCCGGAATGTGCCAGCGAAGCGATCGGGGCCAGCGAGTTGTTCAATTCGTGGCTGATGACCCGGATGACTTTCTTCCAGGTATGCACTTCCTGCCGCCGCAGTTCGGCGGTGAGCAGGCGTAGCAGGAGCAATTCGTGCGGTCGCCCGTTGAGATGGAAGCTGCGTCGCGATAGATGGTAAATCTGTTCTTCCTCCGCATCCTGCTGGTCGTTTTCGATTGAGAACAGGCTGTCACCGCCGCGTGCGATGGCGTCGCGCAACGGCGCAGGGACATCCAGTAGCAGATTGTCCAGGCGTTGGCCTTCCAGCTTCCAGCCGCCATGCAGCAGCCTGCGCGCAGCCAGGTTGGAGAAGATCACGCGTTGCAGGCCGTCGCCGCCCTTGCAGGTCAGCAGCATCGCCACCGGAGTGTTCTGCACCATGGTGTCGAGCATCAGTTCGCGCTGCACCAACGCTTGTCGTTGCTCGCGCAAAATCTCGCCGAGTTGCTGGTGCGCCGCCACCACCTTCCCCAGTTCGTCGTTGCTGTGCCATGACACGCTGACGTTGTATTCGCCGTCGCGGTAGCTGCCGATGGTGCTGGCCAGGGCACGGAACAGCGAGCGCATCGATGCGGTGGCGTGGTGCAGGGCCAACCACGCCAGTGCGATCAACACCAGGGCCGACAGCGTGATCGTGACCCAACTGCGTTCTATCCAATGTGCCAGCAGCCACGGCAACGTTGCCGCCAGCGCCAGCAGTGGCAGCAGGTGCAGGAACAAATCGGTAGTGAAGGAATAGCGCTGTCTCATTCGCGCGGGATGCCGTGGCGCTCCATGCGTCTGTACAGTGCTTGTCGGCTCATGCCCAGCTCGGCTGCAGCCTGGGCGATGACGCCGTGAGCACGTTCCAATACGGCCACGATGCGTTCGCGGTCCGGTTCGTCCGCGTTACTGCGGCGTTGCGGCGCTGGCCTGGGCAGATTGAGGTCGGCCGATTGGATCTGCGCGCCGTTGGCCAGTAATTCGGCGCGTTGGATCACGTTGCGCAGCTCGCGCACGTTGCCGGGCCAGGCATGCCGTTGTAGTGCCTGCATCGCGCCGAGCGATAGCGTCTTGGTGCCGGATAGGAACGCCTCGGCCAGTGGCAGGATATCGCCAGGACGCTCGGCCAGCGCCGGCAGCGACAGTTCCACCGCATTGAGCCGGTAGTACAGATCCTCGCGGAACGTACCTGCGCGGATCATCGCGCTCAGGTCGGCATTGGTCGCGCTGATCACCCGCACCTTGACCTGCCGCTCGCGGTTGGAGCCGAGTCGCTCGAAGCGGCCGGTCTCCAGCACGCGCAGCAGTTTCATCTGTCCAGCCAGCGAGAGGTTGCCGATCTCGTCCAGGAACAGCGTGCCACCATCGGCGGCTTCGAACTTGCCTTCGCGGACTTTGTTGGCGCCGGTGTAGGCGCCGGCATCGGCGCCGAACAGCTCGGCTTCGATCAGTTCGGCGGCAAGCGCGCCGCAATTCAGCGCGATGAACGGGCCGTCTCGCATCGGCGAGTTGGCCTGGATGATTTCGGCGATCTTTTCCTTGCCGCTGCCGTTGGGGCCGGTGATGAGTACTGGCAACGCCGAGCGTGCGATTTGGCAAGCCAGGGCGATGACGCGCGCGCTGGCGGGATCGGCGAACACGGCGCCGCGCAGATCGTAGCGCAGTGCCAGATCCGCGCGATGGCGGCGCTCGCCGTCGCGGCGCCGCTCCAGTTCGCGACGGGTTTCCGATAGCTCCAGCAAATTGTTGACCGTGGTCAGCAGCTTGCGATCGTCCCATGGCTTGGCCAGATAGTCGGCGGCGCCCGCCTTGACCAGCTCGACCGCGCTGCTGAGTTGCGTCCAGGCGGTCAGCAAAATCACCGGCAGGTCCGGGTGGTGCGTGCGGATCGCCTCGAACAACGCTGCCCCCTCCTCGCCGGAGGTGGTGTCGGTACTGAAGTTCATGTCCTGCAGTACCAAATCGATGCCGCCCTCGGCCAGGCGTTGCAGCCCGGCTTGCGGGTTGTCGGCGTAGACGGTTTCGATCTCGTGCAGGGAAAACAGCACCTCCAGCGCAGTGGCGACGGCGGGGTTGTCGTCGATGATCAACAGACAGGGCATCGTGAACCTTGAAGGCGGACCGGCATGCCGACGTTGGTAGCTGGACAGGATGGCATCATCGCAGCCCGTGCCGAGCTTGTCGTGCGGATTGCCAGGCGATCAGGCATGACGGGTGGCGATGGCCGGTGGCACGGCGGCGGCGCGGCGTGCTGGCCAGAACACGGCGAGCTGACCGAGCATCAACACCACACCCACTCCGATCGGTAGGCAGATCGCCGGCAAGCGTGACAGTTCGTAGTGCTGCATCAGCCACAGATTGGCCGCGTAGGCCAGGGGGATGCCGAAGGTCAGCCCGGTGCCGATGATCAGCAGGTTCTCCAACTGAAACTGATGCAGGATTTGCGAGCGGGTCGCACCGAGTGCGCGGCGAATGCCGATCTGGCGCGTGCGTTGCTGGATCCAGAAACCGCTGAGGCTGGCGATGCCGATCAAGGTGATGGCCGTGACCAGTGCGCTCACCGAGCCGAACAGCCATACTGCGGCGCGGCGTGGTTTGAGCACTGCATTGCGCTGCGATTCGTAGGCGATGATCTTCGGTTCGGTGCCGCGCATGATGTCTTCACCGAGTGCGCGCTTGAGTCCCGGCCCGATGTGTTGCATGACCGCATCGCGTTGTTCGGGGGCGATGCGCAATGCATAGTTCAGCACCGGCATGCCGGTCAATCTGCCGGGAGTCAACACAGAGAACTCGGCCTTGCCGTCGTCGAGTTCGTCGATCTGGTAGCGCAGCAGGTGCCGTACCAGGCCGACCACCACGAAGTGTTTGGGTTTCTTCGGATCCCCGTCGCTGAGTATGCCGCCTAGGGCCGAGCGTGAACCGAACAGCCGTCGTGCCAGCGCTTCGGTCAGGATGATCGGGGTTTGCCCGTCAAACAGGGCCGCCGTGGAAAGGTCGATGTCGCGCATTTCCTCCGCGCTGAAGCGACGTCCAGCGCTCAGTTCCAAGCCCAGCGCATCGAGTACGTTGTCGCCGATGTACACGCTGGGGATTTCCGATCCGGCCGGACCTTTTAACTCGGTCGCGATCATCATGGAGGAACTCATCGGCATTCCAAGCGTTGGCGATACGGCCTTGACACCAGGGATAGCGCGCAGCGCATCGGTTCCAGTGCGAATCTGTGCAGCGTTCCAGTAGCCGCTCTTGTTCATCACATTGTCCACCAAAACCAGTTCGCCGCGTGGGATGCCGTCGGGGATCAGCATCGGCGCCAGCTTTTGCCAGAGCAGGAACAGCACGTTGAGCAGGATCGCGCACGCCAATGTGGTCTGTCCGATGACCATCAGTGGCATCAGCGGGTGGCGGCGCAAAGGAGCCAGGTAAGGACGCAAACGAGACATGAGGACCTCAGAGACTCTTGACTTGCATGGCCGGCGAGAGCCGCGATGCGCGCCATGCAGGGATGAGGCCGACCAGTAGGCCGGTGCAGATTGCCAGCAACACTAGGAGACCGAACAGCCCAGTACGGAACTGTGCCAGATGGCTGTAATTCGCATCCTGTAGACGCACCACCCACAGGCCGAACAGCGTCAGTGGCAGTGCCAACACGCCGCCCAGTAATCCGATCAGGCCCGACTCGACCAGGCAGCGGGCGAAGATGGCGCGGCGCGGTGCACCCAGTACGCGGTGGACACCGATTTCGCTAGCGCGGCGCAGGAAGCGTGCCGCGAGCAGGCCGGCGACATTGAGAATGCATAGGCCCAGCAGGGCCATGGCCAACCACAGGTTCAGTTGCACGGTGTCGGGCACGACATTGTTGCTGTCCAGCCATGTAGGCACGTCGTAGAGCATCGCCTGCGGCGGACGCGGGAACACGCCTGCGGCGTGTCGCGCTTGCGCGAAGGCCAGTAGCGCGTTGCGGTAGTCGTCCTCCTGTCTCTTGGTCTGCAGTTGCGCCCAGAGCATCAACCAGCGGCATGCGCCCAGGTCGATGTTGACGCGCATGCTGCCAGGGCCATCATCGCACTGCTTTGCAACCAACGGTTGGGCATCGGCGTCGAGCGCGGCTTGCACCGGGACTAGTAATTCGGTCGGTGTGCTGTCCCAGGCCTGCTCCCGTGATTGAGTGAAGTAGAACGCGGGTTGGGGTCCCCAGTCGCCGCTGATGCCGATGACCCGGAACAGATGTTTGCCTAATCGCAACTGATGGCCCAGCCCATGTTCGGTGCCGAACAACCGCAGACTTTGCTGATGGCCGATGATCGCGACCGGCACGCGGTCACGCTCTTCCTGCTCGGTCCAATAGCGGCCTTCGCGCAGTGGCACGCCGAACATGCGCGGCATCGGGCCCAATGCCACTACGCCGCGCACGAACGCGCTCTCGTGCTGATCCTCGCTGGCGATATTGAAATTGCTGGAAGCCAGTGCAGTCTGTGTGATGTCGTGGTGGGACGCCATGAAGGCCTGAACGTCGGCCAGCTTCCACTGCGATGGCGGTAGCGCGTCCGGTTCGGTGAAGGTGTTGTTGGAGAGTTGGCGCGAGTCCACCAAGCCAAGATACAACTGCTGGCTGATGCCTGGTAATGGATCGGCCGATAGCACCTGGAGCAATGTCAGCATCGTCATCACCGCGGCCAGGCCGAGCGCGAGTGTCAGCACGGTTAGCAGCATGGTGCGCGGATGGCGGCGTGCGCCGTGTATCCCCAGTTCAATGGCGTATGGCAGTGGCATCAGTGGCTCCGCGAGGATAGGGGTGGGGACGCACGCTGTGTCATGGCCGCACCGATGGACAGCACCATCAGCGCGGTGAGCACTGGGCTGCGGCGCAGGCTGCGTAGTGACAGATGCAGGTAGTAGCCGAGCATGGCGTTCTTCGTGGTCCGTTGCGGTACCGGTTACGGGTTCGCCGCGATGCCATTGCCGGTATCGGTCAGCATCGGTTCGCGCAGCAAATCGGTGGCTTGGCCATCGACGATATGCACGTTGCGTTGCGCACGTGCGGCCAGGTCGGGGTCGTGGGTGACCATGACGATGGTGGCGCCCTGCATGTTGATTTCCTCAAGAAGTTCCATCACCCCGCGCGCCATCTGCGAATCGAGGTTGCCGGTCGGTTCGTCGGCCAGCAACAGGCGCGGACTGCCGGCCAGCGCCCGCGCGATCGCCGCGCGCTGCTGCTGTCCACCGGAGAGTTCGGATGGGTAGTGTTTCATCCGCCCACCCAGTCCAACCCGGCCCAGTGCGTCCTCGATGCGTCGCTTGCGTTCGGCGGCGGCCATGCCGCGATAGCGCAACGGCACATCGACGTTGTCGAACAGGTTTAGATCGGGGATCAAGTTGAAGCCCTGGAAAATGAAACCGATTTTTTGGTTGCGCATGCGCGAGCGCGCATCGTCGTTGAGATGGCTCACGTCTTGCCCGTCGAGCAAATACTGGCCGCTGCTGAAGGTTTCCAGCAGCCCGGCGATGTTGAGAAATGTTGTCTTGCCAGAACCGGACGGTCCGGTCACGGCGACAAATTCGCCTTCGCGCACATGCAAATCCAGCGAGCGCAATGCATGTGTCTGGACCTGTTCGGTGCGAAAGACCTTGGAAACGGAGTGCATTTGCAGCATGACGGTGTTCCTTGAAGCGGAGTGGTGTGTGGAGTCGGGATTGGCAAACGTCAACGTATTCGATTCGCCTGTGCCGTTGCTGTCGATGTGTCGGTTGTCTGTTCCGAATCGCCGAGGTCAGTGGATCCTCACGCGCGGCGCATCCCCGAACAGGTCGCTGCCGGAGACCACGACCCGGTCGCCTACCTGTAGGCCCGAACGCACCTCGACTTCGCTCAGGCTGGTGACGCCCAGTTGCACCGGGCGGCGGACGGCCGAATCGCCGTCCATGACGTAAGCGAAGTGGCCGCCGGATTGTTCGACGAATGGGCCGCGTTCGAGTTTGAGCACGTTGTGGCGGGTGTCCAGCAATACCCGCGCGCTCATCCGCTGGCTCTGGCGTAGGCCCGGCGGTTGTGTGTTGGTGAAGCGAATGCGCGCGTTGACTTCGCCGTTGACCACTTCCGGCGACACCGCCGAGATCGCGCCGGCGAACGGTTCGCCGGTACCGCCAGTCAACTGCGCCGGCATGCCGATCGCCAGGTCGCGGGCGAAACTTTCCGGCACATTGATTTCCAGTTCGAACTTGGACAGATCGACCACGCTCAATACCGGTGCGTTGGCGGCCAGGTTGGTGTGCTGCGACACCTGCACCTGACCGACCTGACCATCGAACGGCGCGCGCAAGGTCAGCAGGTCCACCTGGCGTTGCACCTCGGCGACCACCGCGCGTTGGCGCTCGGCCAGCAGGCGCTTGTTGCGCGCGTCCAGGCTCGCGCCGCGGCTCTGCAGGTCTGAGTCTTTTTGCGCGTGGCGCATCGCGATATCGGCTTTCTTCAAGGTGTCCTCGGCCCTGGCCACCTCCACCTGCGGCACCGCGCCGCCGTCATAACCGTGCTGGTAACGCTCCAGGTCGCGGCTGGCGGCCTGACGCTCGATCTGTGCCTGGTCGATGGATTTGCTGGCGTTGGCACGCGCCAGCACCGCATCCAGATCGGCGCGGCTTGCCTCCGCTTCCAGGCCGGCCAGTGTTGCTTCTTCCTGGGCCAGCTTGCTGCGCAGTTCCGGGCTGTCGATTTCGGCCAGTTCCTGATTTTGTTTGACCACATCGCCTGCGACCACTTTCAGCGTCACGGTGCCGCCAGAGATCGCGTACAGGATGGGGCTATTGGTGGCAATCAGGCGACCGTCGGCGGAAAGATCGCGCACCAGGTCGCCCCGATTGACCGTGGCGATGCGCACCCGTTGCGCGTCGAACGAACGGCTGCCGGCGATCCAGCCACGCACAGCGAAGCCGATGCCCAGCAGTACTGCCAGTCCGATCAGTCCCGGCCACAGCCAACGGTGCCATGTGGCGCTGCGGGAGCGGGTGAGTACCTGGTCCTGGGTGGAGGTGTCACGGATCATCGAACGGTGGCTGCGCGGCAGTGAGGATGGTTCATTGATCGCACAGTGCGTGCCAAGTGCAAGCTATTGAACTGCATGGTATTCGTGCGGGTGAGTGGCGTGTCCGGCTGTCCGCGGACGTGTTCGCGGACACCTTGTCTGCTCAACGTCAATGGCGAGACATGTCGTGGACAAGGCGAATAAAATGTACGCTTTCAGTGAAGAGAGAGCGTGCCATGTGCGGTATCGTCGGCGCGATTGCCGATCGCGATGTCATCGCGCACCTGATCGAGGGGCTGAAACGCCTGGAATACCGCGGTTACGATTCCGCTGGCATCGCCGCGATTGCCGGCGGTCACGTGCATCGCGTGCGTCGTACCGGGCGTGTTGCGGAAATGGAAAGCGCGGTGCTGTCGGAAGGATTGCAGGCCACACTGGGCATCGGCCACACCCGTTGGGCCACCCATGGCGGCGTCAGCGAGGTCAATGCGCATCCGCACGTGAGCCATGGCGACCTGGCTCTGGTCCACAACGGCATCATCGAGAACCACGAACAGCAGCGCGAACGCCTGCGTGCGCTGGGCTATACGTTTCAATCGCAGACCGACACCGAAGTCATCGCGCACCTGATCCACCATCACATGGCCCAGGGCCGTGACCTGCTCGGCGCGTTGCAGGCGACAGTGAAGGAACTGACCGGCGCCTATGCGCTGGCGGCACTCAGCAAGGCCTATCCGGATGTGCTGGTCTGTGCGCGCATGGGTTGCCCATTGCTGATTGGTTTGGGCGAGGGCGAACACTTCATCGCCTCCGACGTGTCAGCGTTGATCCAGGCGACGCGTCGGGTGATGTTCCTGGAGGAGGGCGACACGGCGCTGCTGCGCCGCGACGGCGTGCAGGTGTACGACGCTGCCGACCATGCGGTGCAGCGCGAGGTGCACCTCTCCGACGTCTCGCTGGCGTCGCTGGAACTAGGGCCTTACCGCCATTTCATGCAGAAGGAAATCCACGAACAGCCGCGTGCGCTGGCCGACACCTTGGAAGCATTGTGCGATGCCGGCAGTTTTGACAGCGCGCTGTTCGGCGCCAACGCCGACGGGTTGTTGGCCGATGTGGACGGCGTGCAGCTGCTGGCGTGCGGTACCAGCTACTACGCCGGGCTCACCGCGCGTTACTGGATCGAAGCCATCGCCGGCGTGCCGTGCAGCGTGGAGATCGCCAGCGAATATCGCTATCGCGACGCCTGTGCCAACCCGCGATACTTGATCGTGACCATTTCCCAGTCCGGCGAAACCCTGGACACGATGGAAGCGCTGAAATACGCCAAATCGCTTGGTCACACCAAGACCTTGTCGATCTGCAACGTGCCGGAGAGCGCGATCCCGCGCGCCAGCGAGTTGGTGCTGTACACCCGCGCCGGCGCAGAGATCGGCGTGGCTTCGACCAAGGCATTCACCACCCAATTGGCGGCGCTGTTCCAACTTGCTTGTGTGCTGGCCAAACAGCGCGGACGGCTGAGCGCGACGCAGGAAGCCGACTACATGGAGCAACTACGTCATCTGCCGGGCAGCGTGCAGCACGTACTCAACCTGGAGCCGCAGATCGCGGTGTGGGCCGAGCGTTTTGCCGGCAAGCACAACGCGTTGTTTCTTGGTCGCGGCCTGCATTATCCGATTGCGTTGGAGGGCGCGCTCAAACTCAAGGAAATTACCTATATCCATGCCGAGGGTTATCCGGCCGGCGAACTCAAGCACGGCCCGCTGGCGCTGGTGGATGCTGCCATGCCAGTGGTGGTGATCGCACCCAACGACGCACTTTTGGAGAAGGTGAAATCCAACATGCAGGAGGTGCGTGCGCGTGGTGGTGAATTGTTTGTGTTCGCCGATCAGGATAGTAATTTTCACGCGTCCGAAGGCGTACACGTGATCCGCACGCCACGCCACGCTGGTCTGTTGAGTCCGGTGCTGCACACCGTGCCGGTGCAATTGCTTGCTTACCACACCGCCTTGGCACGCGGCACGGATGTGGACAAGCCGCGTAATTTGGCTAAGTCGGTGACGGTGGAGTAGTTCAATGTGTTCGTTTCAATCCACGCGTCCATGTGAGGGCGCGACAGCACAATCAATTTCAGGGCGTGTGAATCGCCCAGGATTCCCTAAACATTTCAACGGTGATGCCAGCAATGCCCAAACGACAAGGTGATGCTGGGTTTTTCAGCGGTCACTAATCGAACTGATACGACACCCCCAGCATGCCTTGCGTGTCGCGGTAGCCCTTGCCGCCCACTTGTTGCGCCAGGGTCGCCCAGATGTCCAGATTACGACTCAGCCGGCCTTTCACCCCGGCTTTCAGTTCGCCCACATTGCGCGATCCGGCGAGATAGACCGCATCATCGTTCATCCGCACGCCGATATTTTTTGTGTTGTGAAGCCAGTTCACCTCCACGAATGGCTCGAACGCGCGTTCGCTTGCGGCGTGTTCGCCGCTTTCCTGGCTCATGTAGGCGCGCAGGCCCAACGCCGTCTGGATATTGTTCGTACCGCGTCCCTGCACACGGGTGCCATTGAACTCGGTGTGCGCGTCCGCCTGGATGCCGCTCCAGGTGACCTGTGCGTGCGGCTGCAACCACAGCCACTGCCACATCCGGTCTTGCCCCTGCGTCGCGCTCGGCAGCGTGCTAAGACGGCGGTTGTAGCCGATTTCCGCCGAGGCACTGGCGCCTTTACTGCGGTAGGCCTCCGGGCTCAGCCCAACTCCCTCGACCTTGTTGTTGAACCAGCCGTATTGCACCCAACTGTTCGCGTACAGGCCCGATTCCTCCGACGGGTTCTGCTGCCAGATGCCGTAAACCCCCACGCTGCGACCGTTGACACTGCCCTTGGCCGTATAGCCGGTCAGGCTGTCGCGTGTGGTGCTGTGCTGGTTGGCATAGCCTCCCATCATGCCCAGCACCAGCGTACCGTTTTGGGTGGATTCGTGTGTCAACAGGTCGCTACCGAGCTGCAAGACGTAGCGTTGGGCGGTGAGGCTGTTCTGCCCACCGGACAGGTCAGCCGTGCTGCGGCCACCTTCACTACGCACCCAGACCGAGCTGGCGCGGACTTCGCCGGTGGCCGGGTCGGCATATTGGGTCTGCTGGCCGGCCCGCTCGTGCAGGGACAAGGCGAACAACGCGCCGGATGCCCGCAGGTTGGTCGCATAGGCGCCGGTTTCCGGGCGGATCATCCGACCGTCATCAGGATTCACCGGATTCACCGGATTCACCGGATTTTCCTCGGGGTTTACCGGATTTTCGAATGAGGTCAAATACCAGCCCTTGCCATCCGTGCCGGAGGCATTGCCCTTTTGCAAGCGATAGTCGAACGCTCCTGCGACCACACGATTGCCCTGCGTAAACGTGCCGTTCGACATGCCGCCGACGGAAACCACTCGAATACCCTCCAGCGTCTGCGCTCCAGAGCCATTTTCGTTGGCAATGTTCAGCACGCTTGTCCCTGCGGTATCGCCGGTAATGACAAGCCGGTCAGTGAGCGAATCATCTTCGGTCAACACACTGCCCAACGTGACACGACTGCCGCGCACACCGGTGTAGTTGCCACGGATGAGCAGGGTGTTGCCGGCGCTGTGGCTCGTCGGGTTGAGCACAATACTGCCGCTGTTGGTGACATTGCCTACGACATTGCTTACGACGTTGGCGCTTGTATCCAACACCAACGTGCCGGCATTACGCATCGTCCCCGTCAGCGTTGAGTTGTTTTTCAGGGTGATCTGTCCCTGATTGTCGATTCCTGCGGGACCGGTTGCGGTCCAGGCTGTTCCATTCTTCAGCGTTAGCTCGGTGCCTTGCGCAGTGCTCACACCGGCTTGTGTCAATACATTGGCGGCGATGATGTTCGCGCCGTTTTTCAGATTCAGTTGCCCGGTACCGCTGATCGGGTTGTCGACTTGTCCGGTCGCACCACTGTAGGTGAGCACGGCGTTATTCGTGATGGCGCCACTGCCGGCTGCGGCGACGTTTGCCAATTTTAATTCCCCTGCATTGACGGTGGTGCCGCCGGTATAGGAGTTGTTCGCCGTGAGCACCAGCGTACCGGTGCCTTGCTGGGTCAGGTTGCCGCTGCCGCTGACGATCCCGCCGAAGGTGTAACTGTCGCTGCGGTTGAACGCAAAGGTGCCGTTATCGGTGACGTTGCCAACGAGGCTGCCGCTGGTGCCGCCATTGCCAAGTTGTAGCGTACCTTCGCTGATGGTGGTAACACCGGTATAGGTATTGTTCCCGGTCAATACCAGCGTGCCGTCATCGGTCTTGTCCAGGCCCTCGCTACCGCTCAGCACATTACCGATCGTGGCGATCATGGTGCTGTCGGCACTGGAACCGTTGCCGACGCGAATGATCGGCTTCACCCCCTGGTTACCGACAAGCGTCAGGGTATCCCCGTTCATCGTGTAATTGTTGGTGGCAAACTGCATTCCGGAAACACTAATTGGACCGGCGCTTTGATCCACTGTCACCTTGCCCGGTGTGCCGTCAAAAATCACAAAATCCGCTTGTGTGGTGGATGGATGATTGGGGACCGTGCCGGTTGCATCCGTCCATGTCTCTGACGTGGCGGACCAGGTGCCGTTGCCGCCCCCTATCCCGGACGCAGAGGCTTGCCCATTCGCGTTCCAGACATTCAGCGTGTAGCCTGTACTGTCGATCAGGTTGATTTGTTTCTGCGCCGTCAGTCGCTGCAAATACAGGTTTCGGCCGGCCGGCGTACTGCCCAGTGCAAGCCCGCCGTTGTTTTCGGTCAGCGTCCCGCCCCAGGCGAGCACGTTATACAGGCCCGGCCCCATTCCGCCGACATCGGTGACGTTCATGGTGGCGCCGTTGAGCGTCAGGTTGCCACCCACGGTCAGACTGTCGCCGTTGCCGCCGGTTTTAAAATCGGCCCCTGGTGCGCCGAATTCGTAGTTGAATATGCTGCCTTGTGCGGAGGTGAAATTCCCTCCGACTGTCAGCTTGCCGATGGAATGCCCTGGCGCCACACTGGCGCCGCTGGCCAGTGTGACATCACCGCCGATACTACCGTGACCGCCCAAGGTGGCATTGTTTCCCACGTTGACGTTTCCACCCAGGACGGCACCCTTGTTGTCTGTGCTGCCAACGATGAGCGAGCCTGCATTCACAGTGGTGTTGCCAGTGAATGCTCCGCTGTTGCCATCCAGCACCAGCGTGCCGGTGCCTTGCTGGGCCAAGTTGCCATTGCCACTGACGATCCCGCCGAAGGTGTAGCTGTCGTTACGGTTGAACGCCAAGGTACCGTTATTGATGACGTTGCCGTTACCACCGAGGCTGCCGCTGGTACCGCCATTGCCGAGCTGTAGCGTCCCGCCGCTAATGGTGGTCGCACCGGTGTAGGAATTATTCCCAGTGAGGATCAGAGTGCCGAGACCTTGCTGGGTCAGGTTGCCGTTGCCGCTGACGATCCCGCTGAAAGTGACGTTGTCGCCGCGGTTGAACGCCAGGGTGCCGTTGTTGGTGATGTTGCCGTTGCCATCGAGACTGCCGCTGGTACTGCCGTTGCCGACCTGTAGCGTGCCGCTGCTAATGGTGGTAACGCCAGTATAGGTATTATCCCCAGTGAGGATCAGTGTGCCGGTGCCTTGTTGGGTCAGGTTGCCGCTGCCGCTGACGATCCCGCTGAAAGTGACGTTGTCACTGCGGTTGAACGCCAGGGTGCCGTTGTTGGTGACGTTGCCGTTGCCACCGAGACTGCCGCTGGTACTACCGTTGCCGAGCTGTAGCGTGCCGCTGCTGATGGTGGTCGTACCGGTATAGGTATTATCTCTGGTGAAGATCAGCGTGCCGGGGTCTTCTTTGACAAGGTTCCCTTGGCCGCTGATGACACCCGAGTAGTTTACAGCCGCATTGCCGGTAGGCTGATCGAACACCACGGAAGCACTGCCATTGGTAACGGGAGCGAAGCTGAGATTTCCCTTGAAAGTATCGGCATTGCCTTTCAAAGTGCCATCGTGAATAGTCCAGTTCTGATCCGCATCTCCAGTGCCGGTTAACGTCCAGGTACCGGTCCCGCTTTTTGCGTAGTTGGTGAAGCCGTAGTACTGGGGCGTGTTGTTCCAGACGATGGGGATTGAAGTGACAATATTCGACAAGTCGAACGTACCGTCGGTTTCGCCGCCTAATGCCAGCGTGTCGCCACCGTTGTTGTTGCCGCTGGTGCTGGCAACATTCCCCATGATCTGAGCACCGGGTTCCAGCGTTAGGGTATTGCCACTACCGGAAAATATCATGGCATAGTAGCCAAACAAAGGGACTGGTTTTCCAAGGCCACCGTTGGTTTGGCTACCGGTAGCAAGGGTCACCGAGGTGTTTCCTAAGCCTCTCACTGCGACGCCCCCTGTACTGTTGATGATGCCATGGCTGATGCTGCTGTCGCCGCCGTCACCGCCATTGATAGTGCCACTGTTGTTCAAAGTGAACCCAGAGCCGCTTATGCCGTCACCGCCGTCACCGCCGCCGGCACCGCCGCCGGCACCACCGTCACCACCGGCACCGCCTTTAATTAACATTCCCCATGATCTGAGCACCGGGTTCCAGCGTTAGGGTATTGCCACTACCGGAAAATATCATGGCATAGTAGCCAAACAAAGGGACTGGTTTTCCAAGGCCACCGTTGGTTTGGCTACCGGTAGCAAGGGTCACCGAGGTGTTTCCTAAGCCTCTCACTGCGACGCCCCCTGTACTGTTGATGATGCCATGGCTGATGCTGCTGTCGCCGCCGTCACCGCCATTGATAGTGCCACTGTTGTTCAAAGTGAACCCAGAGCCGCTTATGCCGTCACCGCCGTCACCGCCGCCGGCACCGCCGCCGGCACCACCGTCACCACCGGCACCGCCTTTAATTATTATGTTGCTGTTTACATTGATTTTCGAGTTAGGGCTAGAAACAAAAATTCCCACACCACCGCCGCCACCGCCGCTACCGCCGCCACCACCGCCACC